>JASHRH010000235.1 GCA_030037475.1 Acidobacteriaceae bacterium | reverse complement strand
AAGGTGCGGCCGGCGGCGTTGTCGCGTCCGGTGAAAGCGACAGCCGCGATGTCAGCATAGGAGACCGAGACTTTTGTGCGCTCGCCTGCGGGGATAATGCGAACGGCGGAGTCCTGAAGCGTGGCGCCGTGCCGGCGATCGAAGACATAGCCGTGGAGGACGCGGCCGTCTTTCAGGGTGAGGGTGACATCGCCGCGATAATCGAAGGCTTTTTCGAGGGCATCGCGGACTTCGGCATCGGAGGCAAGCGAAGGGATCCAGCCCTCGAGCTGCTCGCGCTTGCGGCCCTCCATCACTTCGACGGCATTCGGATCGAACGTGGCCTTTTGCGCAGCAGCGGAGGGCTGGGTCATACGTGAGTTCCCTCTTCAACCTGGACCGTTGTTTCAATCTGCACCAGCGGATTGAAGCTGTGCACCGGGCGGACGGGTTCGTTAAGCAGATCGAGCGCGCCCTTGTCCGGATAGCGGTTCATCATCGCCTTTGTGGTCTCCCACAGGCCCTTCAGCGATCCGAAGGTATAGTTCACTGCGGTGCCTTCGTAGCCGGAGTGAACCATGCAGTTGGCGCATTTCGGATTGCCGCTCTCCGTGCCGTAGTTCTCCCAGTCAGTCGCGTTGAGCAATTCCTGGAACGTGTCAGCGTAGCCGTCCTGGAGCAGATAACAGGGCTTCTGCCAGCCAAAGATGCTGAACGTAGGCATGGCCCACGGTGTGCACCGAAAGTCGCGCTTGCCCATGATGAATTCGAGATAGAGATAATTCGCGTTGAACTTCCAGGATTTCTTCCGGTTGGACAGGATCGCGCGGAAGAGGCGGCGCGAGCGGGCGCGGCCGAGGAAGTGTTTCTGGTCGGGCGCCTTCTCGTAGGTGTAGCCGGGCGCGACCATCATGGCTTCAACGCCGACATTCATCAGATCGTCGAAGTGGCCGCGAACCGAGTTGGGATCGGCGCCGTCGAAGAGCGTGGTGTTGGTGGTGACGCGGAAGCCGGCGGCGACGGCGGCCTTGATGCCTTCCATCGCGATGTCGTAACCGCCCTCGCGGCAGACGGAGAAGTCGTGGTGCTCGCGCTGGCCGTCGAGGTGCACGGAGAACGACAGATACTTGCTCGGCTTGAAGAGGTGCAGCTTCTCTTTGAGCAGGAGCGCATTGGTGCACAGATACACGTACTTTTTACGAGCTACGAGCCCGGCGACAATCTGATCGATCTGCGGGTGCAGCAGCGGCTCGCCGCCGGGAATGGAGACCATCGGCGTGCCGGACTCCTCGATGGCGCGGAAGCACTCTTCCGGCGTCAGCTCCTGTTTCAGAATGTGCGGAGGGTACTGGATCTTCCCGCAGCCGGCGCAGGCCAGGATGCAGCGGAAGAGCGGCTCCAGCATGGTGACCAGCGGGAAACGTTTGCGGCCCTTCGCCTTCTGCTTCAGGACGTAGGTAGCGACCGTCCACGCCTGAGATATGGGAACAGCCATTCGGGTCAGGTCCTCCATCGGGGAAACTGCGCTTGCCCTGCTTTACCTATTATCCCTTATGCCTGCTTTTCCATGGCGCGCCTGTACGTCGTGAGGGCCAGGAGCGGGAAGTAGTCGCGATAGAGCGTGTAGGCCAGGTAGAAGACGCGAGGGAAACCGGTGCCGGTATAGAGCGCCTGGCGCGTCTTCCCTTCTCCGGTACTCTCGTCCCAGAAGCCGCGGCCGGCGGCATCGACCTTCTGGCGCGAGAGCAGCCATTTGATCCCCTTGGCAACCGAGTCGCTGCGCGTGTCACCGGCGGCGAGCAGGCCGAGGATCGCCCATGCAGTTTGCGAGGGCGTGCTGACGCCGACGCCGCGTGTGGTGGGATCGTCGTAGCTGCCGCACGATTCGCCCCACCCGCCGTCGGCGTTCTGCACAGAGCGAATCCACTCGGCGGCCTGCTGGATCTGCGGCTCGTGGTTCCAGACACCCATGGCTTCGAGGCCCCTCAGGACCAGGAAGGTGCCGTAAAGATAATTGACGCCCCAGCGGCCGAACCAACTGCCATCGGCCTCCTGTTCGGAATAGATGAACTTAATCGCCTTCTCCACGCGCCGGTCTTTGCGCGTGTAGCCGTAGGTAGCCAGCGCTTCCAGGATGCGCCCCGTAATGTCAACGGTGGGCGGATCGAGCATCGCGTTGTGATCGGCGAAGGGAATGTGCTCGAAAATCATCTTCGTGTTGTCTTTGTCGAAGCTGGCCCATCCGCCGTTCCTGCACTGCATGGAGAAGATCCAGTCAATCGCGCGCTGGCAGACGTCATACTGGTAGCGCTCGCGAGGATTGTCGATTTTATTCAATGCAAGTAGAACCTGCCCGGAATCATCGACATCAGGGTAAAACTCATTGTTGAACTCGAAGTACCATCCGCCCGGCGCGGTCTTGTGGTTTTTCACCGCCCAGTCGCCCTTGTGGCGAACCTCGCGAGCCAGCATCCAGTCGGCGGCCTTCAGCAGGCGCGGATCGTTGCGCGGAATGCCAGCCTCGCCGAGCGCAAACACGGCCTGCGCGGTGTCCCAAACCGGCGACATGCAGGGCTGCATGCGGAAGGTGGGTTCGGGATGGTCGGGCGTGCCGCGCGGGCAATCGACGCCGAGCTTTTCGAACTCGTCCATGGCGCGAATCACCTGCGGATCGTCGAGCGAATAACCCAGGCAGCGCAGCGCGATGATGGAGTTGAGAATAGCGGGATAAATCGCCCCGAGCCCATCGGACATTTCGAGCCGCTCGAGCATCCACTTCTCAGCTTTTTTGAGCGCGATCGAACGCAGCGGGCGAATGTGCACGCGCTCGAAGGCGTGGGTAATACGGTCGAGGAGCAGGAAGAAGTTGCGCCAGCCGAATTTCTTCCTGCGGTCCCAGCGCAGGTGCAGGTTGGCGTTCTCGCGGCCGCCGACAAAAAGCTCGGCAATTCCCTGCTCCGGCGCGATCTTCCTGAAGGGCTTCTTCGCGTATGCGATCGACAGCGGCACCAGGATGCCGCGCGACCACGACGAAATTTCGTAGATGTTGAAGTAAAACCAGTTGGGAAAAAGCACGATCTCCGGCGGGATGGCAGGGACCGCGTCGTACTCGTATTGGCCAAGCATGCAGAGATAGATCTTCGTGAAGGTATTGCAGGCGGTCACGCCGCCGTGCGCGAGGATCCAGTCGCGCGTCTGCTGCAGCATCGGATCGGCAGCGGAGCAGTGCATGAGCTTGAGGGCGAAGTAGCATTTGACGGAGAGGCTGATGTTGCCCGGCCCGCCCGGATAGAGTGACCAGCTACCGTCCTGATTGCGGTAACGAAGCATTTCGGCGAGGCCGCGTTTCAGGCGGCCTTCGTCGCCGGTGCCGAGCAGAACGTGGAGGAAAATGTAATCGGCCTCCAGCATGGCATCAGCTTCCAGCTCGCCACTCCAGAAGCCTTCCGGATGCTGTAGCGAAAGCAGACCGTCCCGTGCATGAGCGATAACTTCGGAGACCTGATCGAGGGAGGCGTCCATGCGGCCGAATTTCAGAGGAACGCCGTTTGCCGGGCCCGGGACTACAGCGGGGGCGGACTGCACCCTCGACTGAGGCTGACGACCGGATTCTGCTGCTGTACTCACCCTGAAACAGCTCCTGGTTGTGCGATGCCCATGGGGCCTAGCGAGCCGCTGGCGCAGAGCCCGACTGGGGAGCCGACTGGATGGCCTGTACGATCTCCGGAGGAAGCCCGAAGCGCACATTTTCGGGCATCACCTCGACCTCATCCACGGCGCCGAAGCCATTGTTTCTGAGATAGCTGATCACGCCCTCCACCAGGATTTCCGGGGCAGAAGCGCCCGCGGTCACGGCGACGCTCGAGACGCCCTCCAGCCAGGCCGGATCGATAGCCTGGGCATTGTCGATCAAATGGCCGCGGGTGCCAAGGTTGCGGGAGACTTCGACCAGGCGGTTGGAGTTGGAACTGTTGTTCGAGCCAACCACGAGGACCAGATCCGCGCTGTGGGCGACGTTCTTCACCGCAACCTGCCGGTTCTCCGTGGCGTAACAGATGTCCTGGGAGTGGGGCCCGACGATTTTGGGGAATTTTTCTTTGAGCGCGTGGATGATGTCGCGCGACTCGTCGAGCGAGAGCGTGGTCTGGGTGAGATAGGCGACATGCTCGGGATCCGGCACCTGCAGGCTGCGGACTTCCTCGACGCTGGAGACGACCTGGGTGACGTCAGGAGCTTCGCCGAGCGTGCCTTCGATTTCGTCGTGATCGCGGTGGCCGATGAGGATCAGCGAATAGCCGTCGCGGGCAAACTTGACCGCCTCGACATGGACCTTCGTGACCAGCGGGCAGGTGGCGTCGATGACCTTCAGCTTGCGGTCTTTCGACTGCTGGCGGACGGCCGGAGAAACGCCGTGCGCGGAGTAGATAACCCGCGCCCCTTCCGGAACCTGGTGGATGTCGTCGACGAAAATCGCGCCCTTTTCGGCCAGCTCATTGACGACAAACCGATTATGGACAATCTCCTTGCGGACGTAGATAGGGGCGCCGAAGGTTTCGAGCGCGATGCGGACGATATCGATGGCGCGGACCACCCCGGCGCAGAAACCGCGGGGCTTCAGGAGCAGCACGCGCTTTTCAGCCCCGGAACCGTTGGGATGGGGAGCATCCTGGAGGGTGTCAATTGTGATAGCAGTCACGATTACCAGTATACCGTGGCAAGGAGGCTGAACTATGGGAGAAAAGTGGAGGAGGTAGGCAACCTGATTCCACGGGAGCAGTGATTGGAGAAGCTATCGTTATCGGTTCATTGCCAGTTTCGGCTGAACTTCGATCCGCACAGGCGCGGAGCGCGCGGTAGCGTAAACACTGCCGAGCCGTCCCGCACCCAGTTCATCAGTCCACAGAACATGAGGCGACCATAGACTGACGAGGTAGTAGACGCCGGGGCCGGGCACGTCCCAGGTGGCCTGCGGCCAGGGCTGGTGCGATGCGGCAATGGGGATCTCCACAAAACTCCGCTGCGGGTAGCTCTTCTGAATAACGAACGGACCCCACCCATGTCCCAGGCATGTCCATACGGGAGAAACCGTTTTTAGTACATGGTGATTCGCGTCCTGGATTTCCAAAGACATATCGAATCCGCACTCTGCCCTGCCCAGCGGCACGGAAGCATCTACGTCTTCCCACGTGAAGTGGAGCGGGATGCGATCGCCGACATGGAACACCGCTCTGTCGATAGACAGCCCGGAGCGGATGCCTCGGGCAGATTCGCCCCAGTTCATTGGCAGTGTGTCGGGGTCGAGTACCGTGAAGTGAACGTGTGCGACCAGAAAGACAGCGGCGTGGCTAGGGATTATGGCGGTGCGCCACTCTACCTGCGTGACGTTAGCCAGGAACCTCGCCTCGATCCCTATGTCAGCGCTCATCTTCCCAGCGGGAACGTCACAAAGGCGCCAATGGTTCTTCTTCCAGGAAGGCCAGGGCCGCTGTTTGTCCTCGGTGATTTGCTCGGGGGTCCGGGAGGCGATCGGCGCGGCGTCGGGAACCAGAAGCGGGTCCAGTCGCGCTTCCTGCCCCTGCCCCTGGCGAACCCCGTAGATTTGCGCGCATCCGACCGCGTCCGAGGATGCATCCGTGGAATCGATCAATTCCACGTGTAAGCTGGCCTGCTCATCGCTGTAAACCGGGCCGCTGAGGAGAGACACACGTAAGGCGTCTGCGGTGACGGAGCCGGTTGCAGGAGACATAGTTCCGGCTCGGTAGCCGGAACTTTTCACATCCGAGCAGACATGCATGGGCCAGTTGGCGGGGGTGAACAGGAATTCGGCTGGCCTCGACCATTGGACGAAGAAACTCACCCAGTCGGCCCACTGGCACGAGGCTCCGCTGGAGGACCAGTACAGGTCGAGCGTTGCCTGTGCGCCGGCAGCGAGCAGGACTCGATCCGCAGGCTCGGCCCCGGGCACAGGAGAGGGCCGATTATCCGGGCCGCAAAGCCAGCAGGTGCCGACGTACAAGCTGTGGCCGTCCACAGAGAACGACGGTCCGGCGGGTCCCT
>JASHRH010000234.1 GCA_030037475.1 Acidobacteriaceae bacterium | reverse complement strand
CCATGCCGCTGCGCTGCTCAGGAGAGCTGTAGGCGGGGGTCAGGCCTCCGCCATGTTCGGCCAGCGCGGTGAGGTTCAGGGTGGCATCCGCGACCGCAGGGCCGCCATTGGGTGCCAGGGATGAAGCGGCTGCGGCGCGCGGCCGGCTCCGCGCGCGAGCGAGCCCGAAATCCGCTACCCGCACGACTCCATCCCTGCCCAGCAGCGCGTTGCTCGGCTTGACGTCCTGGTGAACGACGCCGAATTCATGTGCCGCGTGCAGCCCCCACGCGAACTGGATCGCGACATCCAGGATCGTCTCCAGGCTCTTGGGCTCCCCATTGGCCATCCACCCGGCAAGGTCTCCCCCTTCCACGTAGTCGGAAAAGATAACGATCTCGCTCCCGACACTCCGAAAGAAGCGGCAGGTCACCAGGTGCGGGTGCTCGGGCAGGTCGATCCAGTGCCTGAGCTCATCCAGAAACTGACGCCGCTCGAGCTCGCCGCGTACGAATGCGCGCTTTACAGCGAAGCGGTAGCCGCCCTCTTGCACCGAGGACAGCAAATACACGCGCCCAAATCCACCCTCGCCCAGCAGTCCCAGCACCTTGTACGCATTCAAGACCAAGCTCCCGACGGGCCATTCCGCCGGTGGCGATGTCGCAGGTGGAGTCGCTTCGGGCGAACGCGCCGCGCCGCTCCGCAGCCGTGTGCGAGGCACAGGCTGGCCCGACCTCACGAGTTTGCTGAACCAGTGAAACAAGAACACCCCCGGACCTGCCCGTTTCGGTGGACAGGTAGCAGCTCTCTATGGCCCTGTAGTGTGGAGCTGTGCTGATCTGCCTCCTTCTCGATCATAACCGTTTATCACGCAGCGCAGTCTGCCGCGGCAGCGGCAGAAGCTTCGGGGGGAGCATCTCGGGCATGTAGCCGGGCGCCTGCTCATCCCAACAGGTCCGGAAACCGACTCTCGGCCCAATGAATCATGAACTTCATATCATCGCGTCCGGTCCGTCGAATCACCTCGCGCACCGTCGTCAGCGCGGCCCGGGCCATCGGGGTTGCCCGGCGCCGATCGCCGAGGGCACGAAGACTGCCGGCAAGGTGCAGGTTGACCTTCGCCAGATCACCCTCCCACTCCAGGTGCTTTTCCTGATAAACCAAGCGCTCGTACAGCGTGATGGACTGTTCGAAGCGGGCTACCGCCTCGGCGAACTCCTGCAAGAAGTCGGACACAATGCCGCGGTTCATGTACGCGTCGGCGAGGCTGGGTGCCAACTGATACTGACCCTCCTGGTGCACAAGACGTTCGCGAATGGAGATGGCCCGGTCACAAAGGCTTGCGGCCGCACGCTTGTCCCCCATCATTGCCAGCGCAGCCCCCTTTTTGGTGTAAAGGCTTGCCAGGTCCTCGGACAGCTCATCTCGCCCATCCTGATTGATGAGTCGATCGAGAATTCCGATGCCCTGATCGACCAGCGACAGCGCAGTCGGGTAATCACGTAGATCGCTTGCGAGAGCCGCCTTCTGTCCGTAGGAGTTCGCCAGATGTGCGGTACAGTCGCGGCGCCGCTCCCGGATGGCAAGCTGCTCGTAAAGCGTGATTGCCCGCTCGCTGAAATCCATGGCGCGCTGCAAGTCCCCGAGCGCCTCCAGCGTATCCGCCTCGTTCGAATAAACCTGGCCGAGAACGTCCCGGTAGTCCACTTCGCCGTGACCATCGATCACGCGCTCGAACGTTTCCTGCGATTTCTGGTAGAACGTCAACGCCTGATCGAGTTGGCCCGAGTCCAGCAGAATCGTAGCCATGACAAACCAACCCGTAGCCACCTTGGCCTCGTCTCCCAAACGGGTGTAGATCGCGATGGACCGCTCGATAAATCTCTGTGCCTCCATGGCATGATCCGTGAGGGCGAGGAGCTCGGCCTTTTCTGCATATATATGGGCCGTCCACCAAGCGATATCGTGGTCATCGCGCTCGCGCAAGAGTTGCTCGTAGATCTCGATGCTGCGGTCCGCGCAGCGCATTGCCCCGGATAGGTCGCCGACGGACCTATGCACCACGGCACTTTCACAGCAAATCCATGCCAGCTTGTCTCGCAAGTTCTTGCGCCCGTTGCGGATGGCGTCTTCGAACAAGCGTTCGGCGGCCTGGTAGGTACCCAGATCGGCAACGGCCTGGGCCGTGCGGCTGTGCGATCCGTCACTGCGGTGGATCAGATCCGCGGCCTCCGAGGGGTCACGGCCGGCCGCTGAGAGCGCCTTGGGCAACCACTTGAGCGGATCATCCCAGCTTGCTTCGCCCAGCGTTTGCTTCAGGTCCGCGACGCGCCGCTCCTGGCACCGCGGAAACGCGGGTACTGCCCTCGGATAGGGCTTGCCGGTGATTGCTTGATAGGCGACGGCCAGAGCTTCGGTCGCCTGCAGCAGCGTCGCCCAACGGTCCTTCGGATCGGCCTGGAGACTTCGACGCAGTACCTGAGCGATCGGTGCCGGGAAGGCCTGGGACTCGAGCTCCGTGAGCGCATCGAAATCCGACCGCGGGCCGCACCGGCCGGCCAGCAGCTCCATCACCGAGACTCCCCAGGACCAGACATCACTGCGCCTCGAGACCTCCATGCCGCTGCGCTGCTCAGGAGAGCTGTAGGCGGGGGTCAGGCCTCCGCCATGTTCGGCCAGCGCGGTGAGGTTCAGGGTGGCATCCGCGACCGCAGGGCCGCCATTGGGTGCCAGGGATGAAGCGGCTGCAGCGCGCGGCCGGCTCCGCGCGCGCGCGAGCCCGAAATCCGCGACCCGCACGACTCCATCCCTGCCCAGCAGCGCGTTGCTCGGTTTGACGTCCTGGTGAACGACGCCGAATTCATGTGCCGCGTGAAGCCCCCACGCGAACTGGATCGCGACATCCAGGATCGTCTCGAGGCTCTTGGGCTCCCCGTTGGCCATCCACGCGGCAAGGTCTCTCCCTTCCACATAGTCGGCAAAGATGACGATTTCGCTCCCGATACTCCGAAAGAAGCGGCAGGTCACCAAGTGCGGGTGCTCGGGCAGGTCGACCCAGTGCCTGAGCTCATCCAGAAACTGACGCCGCTCGAGTTCGCCGCGTACGATCGCGCGCTTTACGGCGAAGCGGTAGCCGCCCGCCTGCACGGAGGACAGCAAATACACGCGCCCAAATCCACCCTCGCCCAGCAGCCCCTGCACCTTGTACGCATTCAAGACCAAGCTGCCGACGGGCCATTCGGCTGGCGGCGATGCCGCAGAGGGAGTCGCTTCAGGCGCACGCGCCGCTCCGCTCCGCAGCCGTGTCCGAGGCTCCGGCGGGCCCGACCTCACGAGCTTGCTGAACCAGTGAAACAAGAGCGTCCTCGAGCGCGCCGGGAAGGTGGGCTGACCCTGCTTGGCCCGTGCTCACAACTCCGAGACGGCACCCGGTTTCACCGGGCTCGATTTCAGAACGCCCGTCAGCTCGCGCGTCAGGTCCGCAATCGAACTGGCTGCGGCATCGATGCACCAGCTCACCTGCTCTTGCGTCGGAATGGCATCGCGGTACGGTAATGCCACGCGATAGCGTATCTCGCCGTCCGCGGGGTCACGCTCCCAGGCGCCGACGGAAATCTCATAGTTCTTGCGCAGCAGCAATTCACAGACCTGTGCGACTTGGGTTGCCGACTGCCCCGCCCGGGTATGAATATGCATGAAGGGCGGCGGACCGGACGAGCTCAACCCGCCGTCTCCGGCGACCGGATTGACCAGGATCAGCAGCGCGCGTTTGCTCTGCTCATGCTGGCAGCGTATGAGCGCCTTCACCGCACCGAGATCCACGCCGGTGAGCAGCATGTCCTCATTGGCGCGATGAAATTTCCAAGCACGGGCCTCCAGCGCCGCTTGCACCACGTCCATGACGTTCTTCTTGCCGAACATTGCACTAAATGCAGGCATGCGACCCCCTATCTATCGGCTTCCATTCGCGTGCAGAGCTTCAACCGGCGTCTTTGTTGATCCAATTTCTGGGCGCTGCATTCGGGTCGTCCGCAAAACGCCAAAACTGGGGCACATCCGCAACGCGCAGCGACTGAGCGCGTGCACCGGGCTCCTTGTCTATGCCCACTGCAGGGTCGCCAGGCAGGTTCAAGACCTCATAGAACGCGAAGTCTTTGCGATTGCGGTAAGGATCGATCGCGGTGTGCCACACATTGAAATGCTGCAGCGGCGCAGCGTCTTGTGAGGCGGGCTTGGGCTGGCTCTCGCTGAACAGCGCCGTGGGAGTCCGTACGAGGGTGTTGAAGGAGTAATCGAAATCCAAGTTCATCCTTCTACTCCGCTGGCAATGACCGAGGTGCGCTGGCTGATCAGCCCCCGCCAGGACCACCTGCGTCCCGGCAGAGCGCCAACTCGATGCTCACTCGCTCATGCTTCGGCAGAGGCCGACAAACACCCCGCGCCAGCGTCTGATCATCTCCTCGAGGTACTTGCGCGAGACGCCCCCCTGCAAGGCAAGGTCCAGCGTTAGCATAAGGTCACCGTCGGAATCCAGATAGGCCTTTCCGAAGCGCGTGGCGCGATTGAAGGCGTTGATGGTCTCCAGAGGCTTCTTGTCGCTAAAACCGGTCCCGAACTGCAAGCTCGTGGCGCGCGCGCCCTGGCACCCGTAGCAGGCGATAAAGCACTTCAGGCCCTCGATCTGGAAGCTGACCAGCGGATCGCCGCCGCGGTCAGTCTTCAGTTCGGGGGAGAACCCCATCTCCCGCAGGATGAGCGTCAGTTCCTCACCGCTGACCGTCTCGATGAGTGTCTCATTCGATCCGACCAAACCCATGGCACTACCCCCGTTGGCTTAATTGCGTTGCTTGCTTGAATACGCCAGCCTAGTGAAAATACTGCAACCTTGCGCGGCTAGGACGTATAGTGGCTAGCGGCTAGGAGCGGGCGGCCAGGACGTATAACCATGCATCGTGGTGGACTCCAGTCTACAGGCCGCGCGCCTCGGCAGGCAATCCGGCGGCAATCCGGCGGCCAGGGTGGCCAGCCCGTCCCTCAAGCTCTCCCGAATCCCATTCTGCCGGCCCCCGACCTGAATCCGGGCATGCGCCG
>JASHRH010000233.1 GCA_030037475.1 Acidobacteriaceae bacterium | reverse complement strand
CGACGCGGCCAACATACCCTTTGCTCTTGATTTCGATGCCCCACAGCGATTGTGACGGGAATTGGCCATCAATCGTAAAGCCGTCATAGCCGGCTTCTACGGCCGGCTCGATCGGGTCCTCGACGATGAATTCAACGTCTGAGCGCAGCGGTCCGAGCTTATCTTCGAGGTCGGCGATCACAGGCTCGACCAAGCGATAATCGAGCGCGTGCAGTGTCTCCATGTCGCCGCGGGTCAACGAAATCTTGACGTATTTGTTCTTGTGCGCTTTCAAATGCGCGCGCAGCGCCGCCGTTCCTTTCACAGTATGATATGGTCCGATCGGAATGCCTTTTGCTTTGAAGTGTCGCTTGGCGTCATTGCGATAGACTTCAAGCTCATCGCCCCTTCGCGCGCCGAAGACACGCTTGCCGAGCGATGCCAAGTGCTCTTGCAGTGGGCCGTCATAAATGTCGGGGAAAACAAAAAGATCGATTTCGTCGAGCAGCGGCCAAATCGAATCGATGCGCTCGACGCCGGGAATGCCGGTGCCGGGCGCGCGCGAACGCGTATCCGGGAAGGCCGATTCCCACGGCCGGTAATAGAGCACGCGGCCGAAATCCTTGGCGAGCCGGACGGCCAGCTCGCAGAACAGGCCCTGGTCGTAAACGCAAACCGTCTTGTCGCGATAACTCATATTGATTGTCGGATACTGAAGCGCCGCATTTTTGTGCGCTTGGCATGGACATGCGGCGGATGTGCCATATGCAGATGCGGCGGTTTGATGCCGAGCACCGCGATAACATGCGGCTTGTGGACGCCATGCGTCGATGCAGGATGCTTGGTAGCTTTCGGCTCGCGCGCCTTGATCGCGCGCTTGACCTGATCGACCTGGCCGGCCAATTCCTTCACCGCACCCATGGTAATGCCGATGGCATCGCTGAACGGAATATGTCTGCCGTCGCCATGGCCGGTGTGCTTCTTGAAGTCTTCGGCATATGTGCCGGTATGTTCGTGCTTGCCGCCGTCGGCGATACCCGGTGCGTAGCGCCAACGCTCGATCGGGAGCGCCCGCACCGCTCTCAGGTTGCCCCTGGATGGGCGCTTGTGCGTTTTCCATTCGCGGCTTGACAGTGCACCCGAGAGCATCCCGATCCCAGCCAGACTGCCGAGACCTCCGAACAGGCTTTCTTCCTCCTGCGCTTGCAATTGTTGTTCGCCCAGCGCCGCGTTGGCCTGCGAACTGTAGAGGGTATTGAGAATGTTGCCCTCGTTCGCCTCGCCGGTCTCTGCGCCGGTATAGCCTTCGTCCATGATGCTGGTACCGGCGACGTTGGTGTTCGCCGCCGCGTTGGCGGTATTGGCGGCGCTGGTCGAGGCATTGACGCCGAGACCGGAGGCGGAAAGCCCGGTGCCCGCTTCCGTATTGAGTGAGCCGAGCGCGCTGGATTCGAGGCCGAGGCCGGCCTGTTGCGTTGCTTGGCGGGCCGAGGTTTCCGCGCCGGCTTCGGCTACGGCGGTATTGAGCGCGTTCGCATTCTGCTCGCCGACATAGGCGCCGGAATTTGGGTTCACGCCCATGGCGGAGAGTTGTTGGTTCGTCTGTTGTTGCTGCAGCGCCGCGTTCTGCGCGACAGTGGCGCCAGCTTGCGCCGCTTGCGCGTTCTGATTGGCGGTCGAGCCGTAGTTTTCCGCCTCCGTAACATATTGGCTCGTCAGCGGCTCCATTTCGCTCACGGCTTGATTGGTAAGCGACGTGCCGGCCTGCCCGGCGTTAGTGGCGGCAGTCTGATCGGCGCCCTCGGCAGTACCGGATACGGAATTCACGGTGTTCTGCAAGTTCTGCTGCTGGCCGTAAGCACCCTGCGCGAAATTGAGCCAATCCTGGCCGGTATTGGCGCTATTTGTCGCCGCCGTGGTGATGTTTGGGTTTGGCGATGGCGTTGACGTGCTACTGCTCTTTCCCACCGTCGACCTCCTATGCCGCGTCTCGTCTTGCCAATCCGGCGCACACGGCGAACGGCCGCGCTATCCAGCGGCATTCCTCGCGCAACATGCGCAGCATCACGCCGCCCTCACTACCGAATAATCGCACCACGCGCGGGCACTCGATGGCAAAGCCAAGATGGCGCGCGAAGCGAAGCGACGATGCGTTGCTCTCTTTGATAAACAGCGTCACCCGTCCAAGATCGAGCTGAATGAACGGATAGGCAAAGACGCGGAAGAGAAAATCCCGCGTCAGCCATTTTCTACTGCCATCGCTGGCCACATGCATGGTGCAATTCCATGGCGTGAAGTCGTCATAGACGACGACGCCGACCATCTCGGCGCCGCGCATCTGCGCAATGGCATGCGCATGCGGGCCGAAGGACGGAATGCCGATCTTGGCCGCCGCCCAGGCGATTGCGCATCGCTCCTGATCGTATGCCGCATACATCATGGATTGATCGCCGCCACGATCTGAATGATTGCTTGCCACAGCGCCAAGTGCTCCGCTGCCAATGTATTGTAATCAGCGGGAGTTACTGTCGCGTCACTTGCCAGCGTCGTCACGCTAGACGAACCGAGCAAGGCGAGCGCCGAGAGATTTGACCGCAACACTGCAGCTTGCGCGCTATTGGAATCCCCACGCACACCGGCGAGAAGATCAAGCCGCTGCTTGTCTACGGTGGTAAAGACAGGTGAAGTCGTCGCGCCCACGATCATGGATCTCCGAGTGCCCGCAATTCGGCGACACTGGTGGCGAGCGCGATGCGCTCTATGCTTTGCGTCCCCGTGACTTCGATTTGCCACGAGCGCGCAAGAAACCCGGATGGGAGCCGGATGATTTCGTTATCGTCATTCACGCTGGCGACGATATTGCCGTCGGCCCAGACGTTGACGTTGATCGACAAGGATTCTGCAGGGATGTCTTCTAGCCCGTCGCCGTCGATCTCGTAGGTATTGACCGCGAACCCATTGATCTCGGCATCGAGTCCGCCGGAGATCATCGTCGCATTGGCCGTTTCTGCCGCAGTTATGGCCGCATTGATTGCCGTAGTCTGCGCCGCCGTCGGCGCGTTCACGGCATCGATCCACATGCAGGAGAAATTGACCTCATCGAGCAGCAGCGATTCTTTCGACAACCAATCCATAGACAAGGGCGCACCGCTGACCGGATCGTATTCGTGGATTGCGCCGCTCGCGTCGAGATAGAAAAGCTGGCCGCTTTCGATGTCGTACCAGAACGCCTGCGCCGCTATATCGGAGAAGGAAACAAACGCGGCGCCGGCCTGCAAGTTGACGATCATCGTGCCGACGCCGTTGGCTTCCGAATTGTAGGTGGCGTAATAACGGCCGCCGAGTTGCCCCGCGACGAACGTATTGGGATTGTAAGCTTGCCATTGTTCGCGCCGGAACAGGTCCTTGGTGACATTAACCACGTCTCCCGAAGCATCGATCACGTAGAGGCCGTCCGGTCCGGGGAAGGCAACCAAATTGCCGAAATTCACCACTGCGGCGCCATTCACGCATGGCGTATTTGAAAGAAGCTGCACCATCGTCATGGCCGACGGTGTCGTGCCTTGGAGAAGATAGGGTGTGCCTTCTGTCAGCACGATCACCGACGGTCCGATCGAGGCAAGCGCAACGATCGGATAATCCGTCGTCAGCATGTATTCTTCGGGCCATGCATGCGGCAGCCACGGTTCGCAGAACCAAAGCTGGTTGCCGGTGAAGGCCGCCATCATGCCGTTGGGAATGGAGATGAGACCCTGCAGCCCGGCAACTGGCGGATTGTAGTCTTCGGAGGGAAGTTCGTCGCCGAAGTCGGTCGGACTAACATTGTCAGTCCAAGACGTTGTCGTCGCCGGCACATTGGCGATGAAATAAAGCGCAGTTCCGGCTGTTCCCGTCTCAGTGCGGTAGATATTGAAGCTTGCAACATCGCCAGTTTTACCGCCGGTGCTGGAACGGTTCGGCGGTGCGGTAAAGCCGGCCAGCGTGACGGTCTGGCCTTCCTGCCAGCTCACCAAATCGGATGCCGGGCACGGCGTCGATTCTTCGTCATATCCGCTGAGATAAGTATAGACATAAGTGTAGGTGACCGCAGGCGCCGCATCTTCGTCGGGGCTGCCCGTCACGGTAGCGGTGAGCGCCGTTGCGGGCGCCGGCATCGCGAGCGGATAAGTAACGCTGTCGGCGATCATCTGCGGCGCGCCACTGTCCGGGAGCGACGTGCCGAAGACATAGAGGCGATCGGCCGCGACCGGCCCAGGCGCTGCGGTCACCCATCCGGTCCATCCCAGCCATGTATCGAGCCATTGATAGATCGAATTGTAATCGGTCGCATCGAACGAAGTAACGTTCGATGGCGCGTTCACCGGCGTCAGCGCTCCATCATCAAGCCGCACATTGATGGAATTTTCGGCGCCGGACGCCGGCAGAAGCTCCGGTGTGACCAGCGGGCGCATGCCCGAGAACGCTTTGAGCACCCACTTCATCGCACTTATAATTTGATCATCACGTTAAGGAACGACGTGGGTTGCATATTATTGATCGCATCGCCGCTGCCGCCGGATGCCGCCGTTCCAGTCATTGCCGGCAGTGATACTGATTGGATAAAATCATCGCCATTATTTGGAGCGATCTGCAGCCATTCATAAGAGCCGGACTCTTCATATGTTGCGCCAGCTAAAATGTCTGTCGTTGAACTAGATGTGCTTTCTATCGTCGGTCCCCCGGCATCCGTCACAGACAGAATACTATGAGTGTGCGTCCCCTGACCTGACGGAATGGCTACGTCGAAGTCTAAGCCTGACGGAAGATTTTCTTGAGCGAAGATGTTCGTATTCGTGCCGACAGTTTCGCCAAGCGAATATGCGGTCAGGCCAGAACCAGATCCTGCCGCGGCGAGCGCGCGGCCGAGTATTTTGGTGAGCGCAATCGGTTTTTGTGCGGCCCAATCGGCCGATGCCGAACTACCGCGGCCGCCCGTCACCGGCGCATATGAATTGGATATGTTGTTCCAAAGCAGCGTGTAAAGCGCTTCGCACGTCGCGTTGGCATATGTCGCCCCGGAACTTGCATTTCCGATCGTGCCGTCATCGGCCATGATCCAACCTGGATCAGACGTAGTTTTCAACGTGAGCTTGATATCGCCGGTTGAAAACACACTATCGGCGATGTAGCCAGTGGTCGCGATTTGTGAAGTAGTTTCGGCGTTGGCGTCCGGAGCTTCCGGCGTCCCGGTGAAGGTGGGGCTTGCCAGCGGCGCGAGGCTTGCCGACAGCGTCTGCAGATCACCGACGGCGGTGGTGATTTCATCGATGGCGGCCGCCGTGAGCCGCAATCCGACATAGCTACCAGAGGCAAAGGCTTGCGCCGTCGTACCTTCCTGGCCCCGCGTGACAGTGAGCACATCGCCGTTAATGGCGGTAACCCACACGATCTCAATATTGTTGGATGAATCGACCAGTGTCGTTGGACACCAAGCGCCGGAAGGGCCTGCGGCGAGATCGGGCCATAGCGCGCCAGCACCCGATTGCAGCGGAATCGTGGTGTCATCCGCGGTAATTGAACCAGAGAGCGTCGATACCGCGTTGTTGGTGAACATAACTGTCAGAGACATGCGCCGCGCTCCCTCACCTGATGCGCAAGATGAAGCTTGCGTCCTTGACGAGGCCGCCGGCGGTGGTGACCGTCACCTTAACTAGAACCTTATCGCCATCGGAGCCGTCATCGATCCACACTGTCACTGTCGTTGTCGTCGTGATGGTCTGCGTGATTGCGGGCGGCGATGACGATGATGCGGCATAGAGCGTCGTGAGCGATGATGTTGCCGATGCGATGGTATCGCCATTCGGCAGCCAACGGCTGAAATCGAATAGATAATCGAGCGTCTCGTCGGGATGTTTGGTCCAGACCTCCATCACGCCCCCGCAATGATGGCGCGACGGCCGCAGGCGACGGAAACGCCTATTTCCGCCAGCGCTGTCGAGATGGTGTTGTTTAGGAGGGTGGCGGTCATGACGAGCAGGTTTCTCCATTCGGAAACCGCACGTCATGCGCGGGGGGTCGATGGCCTATAGCACAAATTGTCAGGAGGCGAAAGTGGTCCTTGGATGCCCGGTTGCTTGGCGCCGCGGGCAGAAATTGCTAGAAATGGCCCATGTTTGCCTTTGGTAAAAATTGGCTGAATTTCATAGATAACCTCACCGATGCGCAAATCGTCGAAGCGCGACGATCACTTCAAATTCTGCTGGGGAAAGACAATCTCAAAAATTCTTCATTTTTGGACATCGGGTCCGGCAGCGGACTTTTCAGTCTCGCCGCGCATCAGCTCGGCGCCCAGGTGCGTTCCTTCGATTACGATCCAAACTCGGTCGCCTGCACCAAAGAGCTCAAGCGTCGGTTTTTCCCAGCCGATGAGAACTGGATCATTGAGCATGGCTCCATCCTCGACGCCGCCTACCTTGGGCGCCTTGGCACGTTTGACATCGTCTATTCGTGGGGCGTTCTGCACCATACCGGCCGGATGTGGGACGCATTGCAGTTCGCCGCGTCGCTAGTTGCGCCGCAAGGTGTCCTCGTGGTGGCGCTCTACCGCCGAACGCCGCTTTGTGGCGCGTGGAGAATGGAGAAACGATTCTACTCAACTGCGCCGAGAATTGTTCAATTCGTCATTCGCGTAGCG
>JASHRH010000232.1 GCA_030037475.1 Acidobacteriaceae bacterium | reverse complement strand
GCTGACCAATATGTCGAGGATCACCGCTCATTCCTATGTGCACGACGAGAGCCGGCGCGTGCACGTGCGCGGGAGCATTACGCTCTATGAGCCGGGCGTGCAGCTGGTGGTAGAAACACCGCAGCGGGAAGCCGTCCTGGTGAACACCTTCGAGCAGTCGTCTCTGCGCATCGGGCAGGTGGTGGATGTGGTGGGGTTTCCCGACCTGGAACAGTATTCGGAAGTGATCGGGCAGGGCACCGTGCTCCCCGGTTCGCTGCTGCAGCCAATCGAGCCGGCGAAGGTGGGATGGACCAGCGCATCCCGAGGCGATTTTCCCTACGAGCTGGTGTCGATGCAGGGAATGGTGGCCACGGAGGTGCACGAGGCTCACGAGGACACGCTCGTAATCCAGAGCGGATCGCATGTGTTTTCCGCCATTCTGTCGAGGCCGGTATGGACCAATGACGCATCCGCCCTGCCGCAATATCCCGTCGGCAGCCGGGTGAGGGTGACGGGCGTGTGCTTCGTGCATTCGGGCGGGCCGTGGACGACGCCGCAGTGGTTCGATCTGGAGATGCGAACGCCGCAGGATGTAACGGTCCTGGCGAATCCGTCGTGGTGGACGGTGCAGCACCTGCTGCGGGTGAGCGAAATCCTGGTCGCCGTGGTCCTGGTGGTCATGCTGTGGGCCGTCATGCTGCAAAGAAAAGTGCGGCAGCAGACGGAACAGATCCGGCTGACGATGGAGTCGGAGGCGGCGCGGGAGCGGCGGATCGCGCAACTGGAGACGGAACGCGGACGGGTGCTGGAAGCCATCAACAGCATGACGAGCCTGGACGAGGTGCTGGGGATGGTTCTGGGGCTGATCCGGACCCAACTGCAAAGCGACGCCTGCTGGTGCGAGCTGGCCAACGGCACGCGGGTGGGCGATCCGGCGCCGGACGACGAGTCGGCGCTCCATCCCGGCGCGCCAACCGCGGGCGCGCTGGGGGCCCCGGTGCTGCTGGTGCGGCGCGACATTTATTCCGGCGCGGGCGAGCGGCTGGGAGCCCTGGTGCTGGCGGGAGCGGACGCCTACCGCAGTCACGCCGGAGAAGTGCTGGAAATGGGCGCGAGCCTGGCGGCGCTGGCCATCGACACGCGGCGGCTGTATGAGACGCTGGTGCATCGCTCGCAGTACGATCAGCTGACCAACGCGGCGAACCGGTTCCTGCTGGAAAGCCGGCTGGAAGAAGCGCTGGCCCAGGCGGGCCGAACGAAAACCCGCTTTGCGCTCGTGTACATCGACCTGGACCAGTTCAAGCGGGTGAACGATCTGTACGGCCACCGCGTGGGCGACCTGTTTCTGCAACAGGTGACGCAGCGGCTTTCGGAGCGGTTGCGCTCAGTGGACACGCTGGCGCGCGTGGGCGGAGACGAATTTGTCGCGCTGATCCCGGTGGTGCACAGCCGCGCGGAAGTGGAAGAGATTGCGCAGCGGCTGATGCGGGCCTTCGAGACGCCGTTCGAGATCGAAGCGCATTCGATGCGCGGCGGGGCGAGCATCGGGATCGCGATTTATCCGGACGATGGAACGACGAAGGACGAGCTGCAGCGGGTAGCGGACAGCGCGATGTACGCGAGGAAGCCGGGGGTGGGGGAGTGAGGAGAGCGGAAGGTGCGGTTCGGGGCGTGGACGCGCTGCAGGCGAAAGTTCTGGGTTGCCGATGAAACGCTCCTCCTGGGTGGGCAACGAAACGAAAGGTCCAGGTTATACGCGAAGGCGCTTTACCTTGATCCGCCAGCGACGAGTGGCGATTCCTGCGATCGCAGGTGCCACGATTACAGGTATCCCAGCGAACAGGCTGAGTGGACTGTGAAGAGTAGCGAGGACCAGTAGCATTAGCAGGAATGCGCTCAGAGCAATGCCTTTCGCGGCGATCTGCCCTGCGCTTCGACCGCGAATCAGACCAGTGGTAAACATCACAACCGGAATGAGAATTAACCATGGCGCGAAGAAGCTGAATCCGCCAAGGAGCAAGCAAACAGCGACCACAATCACTGTGCCTGCGAAGCCCCACCCCAGGTCGGTCATGATCGCCGGCGCTGTCTCAGCGTCGCCACCGTCACTCCGGTTGACGTCGTGATCGCTCATTGGCGCGATTCTATGTCCCGGTGGTATTACCGGCAACTCGGAAATTATGTCTCGAAAGCACGAATGCTGAACGCCACGGGATTGTCCCCAGACGGGGAAAGGCAACCGCAGATCCTTCGCTCACCACCCCCGAACTGAGAAGCGTTCGGGGTCCCGTTCGCTCAGGATGACAGCGTTGATCGTGGAGAGGTGAGTGCTCAGCGGAGGCCGAGGGCGTTGAGCAGGAGCGAGGGGGCGCAGCCGAGGAGCACCACGAGCGCGGCCAGCACCCAGAGCGTGAGGCGCGTGGCGGGAGCGATGCGCAGCTTCGGCAGGCCGGCGGGCGCGGGGGCGACGTACGCGGCCTTGAGGACGCGGAGATAGTAGCAGAGCGACACGGCGCTCATGACGACAGCCAGCAGGATGAGCCAGAGCAGGCCGAGATGCGGCTCGGATTCGAGCGCGGCACTGAACACGTAAAACTTGGCGAAGAAGCCGGAGAGCGGGGGAATGCCGGCCAGCGAGAGCAGGAAGATGAGCAGGCAGAGCGCGAGGCCGGGCGCGCGACGGCTGAGGCCGGCGAGATCGGCGATGCGGTCGATGCCTTCGGATTCCAGAGCGCCGAGGATGCCGAAGGCTCCGACGACGGCTAATGCATAGGTGATGACGTAATAGAGCAGGGCGCTGAGGCCGCGCGGCGAGTGGGCGATGATGCCGAGCAGCATGTATCCGGCGTGGCCGATGGCGGAGTACGCGAGCAGGCGGCGGAGACTGGTTTGCGCGAGCGCGGCGAGGTTGCCGACGACCATCGACAGTGCGGCGATGAGGATGAGCGTGGGGACCCATCCCGGCGCGTATGCGCGGAAGGCGCCGCTGCCGGCGGCGGGCGCGAGAGCGAGCGCGACCACCTGGGCAAAGATGAAGAAGCTGGCGACCTTGGAACTGGAGGCAAGGAAGCCGGCGCTGACGGTGGGCGCGCCCTGATAGGCGTCGGGCGCCCAGAGATGGAAAGGCGCGGCGGCGATTTTGAAGCCGAAGCCGATGGCGACCATGACGATGGCCACCCAGA
Organism: Acidobacteriaceae bacterium; assembly: GCA_030037475.1. GTDB lineage: Bacteria > Acidobacteriota > Terriglobia > Terriglobales > Acidobacteriaceae > Palsa-343. Next base: position 2,705 of record JASHRH010000232.1, on the reverse strand, counting down.
GCAGCGGATCATAACCGGGACCGGGCGCGGGACCGCTGAGCGCGGCGGCGATCTGCGGCAGCTCGATGGAACCGGAAAGGCCATAGAGCAGGCTCATGCCGAAGAGCAGGAATCCGGCGGACATGCCGCCGAAGAGGAAGTATTTGAGAGCGGCTTCGGCGGACTGGCGGCTGTGCTTGTCGAATCCGGTGAGGATGTAGAGCGAGAGCGAGAGGAATTCGAGCGCGACAAAGATCAGCAGAAGGTTCTGCGTGGCGACGAGGAACATCATGGCCACGGTGGCAAAGAGGAGGAGCGCCAGATATTCGCCGATGTGGCCGGTGAAGCGGACGGAAAACGAGAGCAGGAGCGTAAAAATCGCAAGGAAAAGCAGCGCCGTCTGGACGACATGCGTGAGCGGCGTGAGGATGAACATGCCGCCGGGCAGGCTGGCCGACGCGGCGGAATGGCCGATGAGGAAAATGGCGGCAATGCATCCGGCGCAGGCGATGGCGATGCCGGCGCGGAGGCGCGCGGCCAGCGTGGAGCGACGGAGGAGGGTGAGATCGAACGCCAGCGCGAGAATGCCGGCGAGGGTGACGGCGATTTCCGGCCATGTGAGCCGCAGCAGTTCGGAATAGCTGACGGGATTCATCGCCACGCTCCGTTCCGCAGACCTGAGAAGAGCGGCGAATTGAGGCTGGGCAGGATCAACCGGGTGAGGATGGTGGGATAGAGGCCGACAATGAGCGTCGCGGCGAGGAGCAGGAGGGAGCCGAGCTTCTCGGGGATCGTGATCGGCGGGAGGGGGTGGGCGTGCTCCCGTGATTCGTGGTCTGGGGCGGCGTGCGCTGCACGGTCGCCGAAGAAGACGGTGGTCAGAGCGCGCCAGGTGAAGGCGATGCCGACGAGGATGCCGACGCCGGCGATGGCGGCCATCCAGGGCAGCGTGCGCCACGCGCCCACGATGATCTGGAACTCCGCCACGAAGCCGCTGAATCCAGGCATGCCGATGGAAGCCATGGCAGCGAGGATGAAGGTGACGGCGGCAAAGGGAATGCCGTGCGCGAGGCGCATGGGGCTGAGCTCGCTGAGCTGGCGGGTGTGCGCGCGGTCGTAGACCATGCGGCCGACGACGGCGAAGAGCAGGCCGGCGATGATGCCGTGGGAGAACATCTGGAGCACCGCGCCGTCAAGGCCGATCTGAGTGAGCGTCATGAGGCCGAGCAGGACGAAGCCCATGTGGCTGACACTGGAGTAGCCGATGACGAATTTGAAGTCGCGCTGGACAAGGGCGACCGATGCTCCGTAGACGATGCCGATGATGGCCAGCACCGCGATCACATCGCGCCACGAGCCGAAACCGAGGACGTGGAAGCCCCAGGGACTCAGCCCGGCGGGAAAGAGCATCATGGCGATGCGCAGGCAGCCGTAGGCGCCGAGCTTCATGACGACGCCGGCGAGGAGCATGGAGGCGGCGGTGGGCGCGGCGGCGTGGCCGGTGGGCGCCCAGGTGTGGAAGGGCCACAGGCCGGCGAGGACGCCGAAGCCGAGGAAGACCAGCGGGAAGGCCCACATCTGGAAGTGAACGGGGAAGTTGGCGTGGGTCAGCGCGTCGAGCGAGAGGGTGTGGGCGCCGGTGGCGGATCCGCTGAGGACCCAGGCGGCGACCATGCCGGCGAGGACCAGCGCACTGCCGGCGAAGGAGTAGAGGGCCAGCTTCATGGCGGCGTATTCGCGCTGCGAACCTTCCTGGCCCGGAGCCGCACCGCGCGGGACAGAGCCCCAAATGGCGATGAGGAAATACTTGGGGATGATGGCGATTTCGTAGAAGACGAAGAGGAGGAAGAGATCGAAGCTGAGAAAGACGCCGTAGACGCCGCCGATGAGGACCAGATAGAAGGCGAAGAATTCCTGGGTGCGCTCGTTGATGTTCCAGGAGAAGAGAATGCCGGCGGTCGCCGCGATGCCGGTGAGGAGCAGCAGCGTGAGGCTGATGCCGTCGGCGGCGAGATGGTAGCGGATGCCGAGCTGCGGAATCCAGGAGATGTCCGTAATGGAGAGGAGCTGTCCGGGCTGCCAGTGGGCGAGAGCGGTGAGCGAGAGCGCGAGCGAGGCGAGCGCGGTGAGCAGCGCGAGGATGCGGGCGAGCTGCCTGGAGGGCGCCAGCCGCGCGGCCAGAGCGCCGAGGAAGGAGACGTAAATCGTCCAGGCGAGCATCAGAGCCTCACTCTTGGAGTCAGGGTCAGGATCCACTGCGCGATGGTCCCGTGGATCATGCCGGTGATGATTTGCGGGTAGAGACCGATGAGGAACATGAGCGCGATGACCGGGATGAAGGCGAGACGCTCGGTCAGAGTGAGGTCAGGCATGGATTGCCAGCGCGGATTCACCGGGCCGGAGAAGACTTTCCGGATGACGGCGAGCAGGAAGACGGCGGTCATGAGCAGGCCGAGGACGGAGACGGCCGTGGCCCAGGTGACGAGCGGGAACGATCCCTTGAAGATGAGAAACTCGCCGGGGAAGCCGTTGAGTCCAGGCAGGCCGAGCGAGGCGAAGATCGCGATGCTCATCAGTCCGGAGAAGACGGGAACCACTTTGCGCAGGCCGCCGAAGTCGTGGATGCCGCGAGAGCCGGCGCGGCGCTCCAGCAACGTGAGGAACCAGAAAAGCGCGGCGGCGGTGAGGGCGTGACTGAAGATCTGGAGCAGGACGCCGGTGAGGGC
>JASHRH010000231.1 GCA_030037475.1 Acidobacteriaceae bacterium | reverse complement strand
GCTTCGCGCAGCGGCACGCGCGATGCGGCGGAGCTGGAGAAGCTGGTGGGGCAGGAGATTACCTGCCGCATCACCCAGCTCGATGTGGCGGACGAGAATGTGATCGTGGACCGGCGGGCGGTGCTCGAAGAAGAGGCGCTGGCGGCGGGCGCGAGCAAGCTGGGCGCGCTCCAGGAGGGCGACGTGGTGCGCGGGACGGTGAGCCGGCTGGCGAGCTTCGGGGCGTTTGTCGATCTGGGCGGCATCGACGGGCTGCTGCACGTGAGCGATATCTCCTGGAGCCGCGTGGGGTCGCCGGAAGACGTGCTGAGCGTGGGGCAGGCGGTTGAAGTGAAAATCCTCAAGATCGATCGCGAGAGCCGCAGGATTTCGCTCGGGCTGAAGCAACTGCAGCCGGAGCCGTGGGAAGCGGCGGGGGACAAATACAAAGCGGGGGCGCGCGTGACGGGCGCGGTGACGCGGCTGACGGATTTCGGCGCGTTCGTGGAGCTGGAGCCGGGGATCGAAGGCATGATTCACGTGTCGGAGATGTCGTGGGTGAAGAAAGTGCGGCGGCCCGGCGACATTCTGAAGCAGGGCGACTCGGTGGAGGCAGTGATTCTGAGCGTGCATCAGCCGGAGCGGCGAATGGCGCTGGGGCTGAAGCAGGCGCTGGGCGATCCCTGGGCGGACGCGGCGAAGAAGTTTCCGCCGGGCGCGGCGGTCGAGGGTCCGGTGACGAAGCTCGAGAAGTTCGGCGCGTTTGTGCAGATGGCCGAGGGCGTGGAGGGCCTGGTACACATCAGCGAAATTACGGCGGAACGCAGGCTGGCGCATCCGCAGGACGCGCTGCGCGTGGGGCAGGTGGTGCGCGCGCAGGTGCTGGCCATCGATCCGGAGAAGCGGCAGGCGAAGCTGAGCATGAAACAACTGGTGCCGACCAGCCTGGACGAGTATCTGGAAGAGCACAAGGTGGGGGACACGGTTTCCGGGCGCGTGATTGAAGCTGGGGCAGGCGAGGCGACGGTGGAGCTGGGCGAAGGGATTCGCGCGGCGTGCCGCGTGAAGGAAGCGGCGGAGACGACGAGTACGGGCGCGGCAGATTTGTCGGCGCTGACTTCCCTGCTCCAGGCGAAGTGGAAAGGCGGCGCAGGCGCGGGCGCGGCGAAGCCGGAACCGCTGCGGACCGGACAGGTGAGGAACTTCCGGATTGTGGAGCTGGATCGGGAGGCGAAGAAGATTGGGGTAGAGGTGGGGTGAGGCCCGATCGACGCCGAGATACAGCAGAGCACCGCTCTATATGGATGGGGAGTTCAGTAGCTGCGCCAGCAGACGATGCATGGGTTGCGCGAATGGGTTCACGATGGTGATTCCGTTCCAGGTCAAACCCGAGTGCATATCTTCGGATAGCAGGAGACTACAGCCGGCATCCGCAGCGGCACTCAGCATGACAGCATCCCGAATGCTGAATTGCCGCGTAACCAGCTCGAGAGCTGTCACCAATACTGGACCGGAGGTATCGGCCAGCGAAAACGCATATTCCCATCGGAGCACCGCGGTTCGGGCATCCGCCGGAGTACGCCCCCCTTTACGAACAAGGATGGTGAAGAGTTCGCCGAGCGCCTGGACGGGGATCATCGTGTCCTCTGGCAACTTTTCCATGAGTCGCCAGGCTTGCTCTTTCTTCAAGCTGTCGTTCAGGCCCTCTGCATAAGCCAGGATGTTCGTGTCGAGCGCGGCTTTCAACGCCGATCTCCGGGAGAGTCCTCATAGAGTTCGTCGCGCGTCCAGGGAGCAACGTCCACGGCAGATTGACTGCGAAGCTCCTCCAGCAGAGCGGCGCGAGCTCCCGCAATGGAACGCCTGCCCTCCGCGAAGGGAGAGAGCCGTGCGATGGGGCGGCCATGGGTCGTAACAAGATAGCTATTGCCCTGCCGAACTCCGTCCAGAAGTCGCGAAAACTGCCGATTGGCTTCTGTAGCCGAGATGATCTGTTCCATGCAATGCTCCCCTGCTTATAAAATAGTGAAATTAACTATTTTGTGTCACCCTCGCAGCATCGGCTTCCCTTTCTCATTCAGCCCAATGTACCCAAACGGCGTGTGATGGTCATGGGTGAAGAGGACCATCCAGTGCTCGGGGATGGCGCGCGCGTAGAAGCGTTTGCGCTGGGCGATACACGTCACGGGGTCGAGGTCGTAGCCCATCACCCAGGTGATGTCGAGATGCGCGCTGGTGGGGATGAGGTCGGAGATGTACGTCGCGCGCTGGCCGGCTGAGTCGAGATGGATGGCGAGGAGCTGCGCGGTGTGGCCGGGAAAACACTCGACCGAGACGCCGGGCACGATCTCCTGCGTCTCTCCAGGTCGCGTGTCAACAAGCGTCATCTGGCCGCTGGCGACGAGCGGATCGTAATTCTCGCCGATATAGCTGATGGCGTCGCGCTCGAGCTGGAGATGGCCGTGCTCCACCTCACCGCGGTGCGCGAAGTAGCGGGCATTGGGGAACGTCGGGACGATGCGGCCGTCGGGGGTCTTCGTCGTGTTCCAGCCGCAGTGGTCGAAGTGAAGATGGGAATTGATAACGATGTCGATTTCTTCGGGGCGGATGCCTGCCGCCTCGAACGCGCGCGGGAGATGCTCCTTCGCCTCGTAGATTTCGCGCAGCTTCGGACTCAGCTTGTTGCCGATTCCCGTTTCGATGGCGATGGTGTGGCGGCCGGTGCGGACGACGACCGTGTTGAGACCGAGAAGGATGCGGTTCTGGTCGTCGGCGGGAGCGCGCTTTTCCCACAACGTTTTGGGAACAACCCCGAACATGGCGCCGCCGTCGAGGACGTACCATCCGTCGGAGAGGATGGTCAGCTCGAAGTCGCCGACGGTGGTGCGGGCGCGGACGAGCGAGGCGGAGTCGGGGCGCTCGGCGGGATGGGACATATGGTTCCGTACTCCGGGGCTGAAGCCCCAGTCTTTTTGGGCGGCATTTCAGCACGGCTGAAGCCGCACCCCTTCAAAGCACGCCCATTTGCCTATTCACTCATATGCCTGTGTTCGCCAGGGCTCTGCTCGTCGGGCTCGGGATTCATCAGGTAACGCTCGAAGTGGGCGAGGAGCTTCTCGAAGAGCAGCGTGCGGTCGTTGGGTCCGGCGATCGCGTGCGTCTTGCGCGGGAAGACATTCAGGTCGTACGGAATGCGCGCGTTGATGAGCTGCTCGATGTACTGGACGGTGTTCTCGATGTGGACGTTGTCGTCGCCGGTGCCGTGCATGATGAGGATGTGGCCGTGGAGGTGCGCGGCGCTGGTCACGTCGGAGTCGGCGGTGTAATTGTCGGCGTCCTCGGAGGGCAGGCCCATGTAGCGCTCCATGTAGATGGAGTCGTAGTCGCGCCAGTCGGTGACGGGAGCGCCGGCAACACCGGCAAGGAAGCTGTCGCTGTGGGAG
>JASHRH010000230.1 GCA_030037475.1 Acidobacteriaceae bacterium | reverse complement strand
TTGGCCGCTTCCTGCCCGTTGTTCGGGTAGTAGATCGTGGTGATGATGCGGCAGGCTGGCCCGTTCGCGTTGCGGATCATGGTCCGGCCCCGGTTGGCCTTGCGGCCTAAATCACCTGTGCCGGACTTGCCGAAGCCCTTCTTGGCCATGGGCATCGTATAGGGCTCGCGGGAGCCGGAGATATTCACTAAGTCCCCGATCAGGGACTCGCCCATCTTTGCAAACGATGATGTAGCCTGTTCACTCATCAGATTCTCCAATTGGTATTGCCCTGATATCCTCAGAGCCACAGTCATTACATACGAACCGGACACCCTTGCCATGCCTGCCCTGGCGAAGCTGAAGGTTCTCAAGCCTATTATCCAGCGTATTGCCATTGATGTGGTGGACTGTCTCGCTGCGGTCCTATACTGGCATGTAGCTGGAGCCGGGTGCGCCGCCTGCCGCGCCAAGCTGCTGAGCCCGGAACTGGGCGGCGGGGTCTGTCATCCGGTAGGTGTCTGCGGACTGGCCGTTGGGGTTGCCCCCGCCAGGCAGCAGATTGCGGATGGCCAGCAGGCCGCCGCTGCTGAACGGTGGTGGCACATGCTGCTGGTCCATGGCAAGATTGCCAGCCTGGTACGTCTGGCCACCGGGGACATTGGCCGCCCCGGAGAAGAATTCAGCATTACGCGCCACGACAAACTCCCATAGAACTCAATCCCATTCTACGGGTTTTATCAGTCCGCATAGACGCGCAGCACAATCGCTGTGGTCGGGCCATCCTTCATTGCTACCTCGGCGAAACCGGGCCGTACGGAGAGGATAAGGCCACGAGAGCCCACAAAACTTTGGGCGATGGCAACGGCTTTGACGGCCTGGTTGACTGCACCCGCACCGATCGCTCGTAAAACCAGCCGCTTCCCGTCGTAGACGCCATGGCTAATAGCTGCTGCCAGGTCATGTGCTGAGGTCCCCCCGCTCACCCTCAGAATCTCCTCTGGTGTTTCCATGTGATGCTCCGTTGGCTTGCTTCTTACTAGCCAGCATACGGGCAAATGGGGGATTTATAAGAAAATCAGCCGCTCTCAGGAAAGCTTCCGGGCTGTCCCGGAGATGCCCGAGAAAGTTATTGCATGGCCTGCATAAAAGACCCCGGACAATCCCCGTTTTATGGTCATGATCGACTGAGAGCCTTCTTGACCGGCCTGTGGCCCGGCGGCAGATAGCGCACCGCTCACCCTGGTAGGAGTACAAATCCCAGTAGTCGGTGCGGGTGATGCCATACCGTGACTCTAATGCCTTGGCGTGCGCGTTGGACGAGCGTTCTTTCTTGATGATGTAGAAGCAGTTGCCGCAGTACTTGCGGCGGGTGTACTTGGCCCCTTTGTTCCCCCCGCAGCGAGCGCAGGGCTTGCCCTCGTAGCGGCTGGCCATCAGCGGTCCCAGACCACGATGCGGCAGATCCCGGCCCCGTTGATCAGCTTGGTGCAGCCGATGCAGGGGTCATCGGTACAGTAAATCGTGGCGCCTTCGCATTTGTCCCGGTCGGCGTACAGCAGCGCGTTGGCTTCCGCGTGGACGCTGATGCAGTCGTCATAGCTGCCGCCGGGCGGCTGCTCCTCCAGGGTATTCCGGCCCCGGGGGCAGTGGCCCTCCAAACAGCCGGGCTGCCCGGCTGGTGCGCCGTTGTAGCCGGTGGACACGATCCGGTTGTTCCGGACGATCACGGCACCAACCCGGCGGCGGGTGCAGTCCGCACGGGCGGAGATGGCCACGGCGATGCCCAGGAAGTACTCATCCCAGGTGGGCCTACTTGAGGAGTTCATGCAAGTACCCCTGAACATTGAACAGCAGTGCGCACAGCGCCTCGATCTGGTAATCCTGGTCGATCTGGCGGCGGTGCTCGATCCACACATCAATGAAATGGCGGAACATCGACTTCATGTAGGCATCCAGGGGGATGCCCTTCTGCCAGTTGTCCGAGTCCCGCAGAGAGCCATCGGCCTGGACGCGGTGCTTATGCATGTATTCCGCGAAGCGCTCCAGCACGATCGGGTCTAAAAAGCCCTCGTAATCTAACTTGGAATCGTCCTCATCCCGGGTCGCCCCGGTCTCGAACTCACGCATGGTCTATGACCTCCATCCCTGTAATGATGATCTCTTCTGGGTTAATCCGTTCCCGGTCGGTACTGCGGTGCACCTGGAAGGGCAGCAACTGGCAGCGGAACCAGACCTGCATGACATTACCGTCCTCATCGGTGCAGATGTCCAGGTGATTGGTCCCGTGAATAGTTCCGCCGTCGCCGTAATAGCGACGGCCATCAGCCCTGGCCAAGGACTGCTTCAGGTGAAATATCTCGTTGGGCTCCATCTAGCTCCTTGTGCACATCTTTCCAGGCCCGGCGGATGCGGCCCATGCCCTTGTACAGGTTGCGGGCGGCCATGGCGTCATCCTCGGTCATCACATCCTCAACCACCGCGTACAGGTCCAGCAGCGGGGCTACTGCGTCGATGAGCAGGTTTGCCTGGGGGATGGTCCAGTCTTCTCGTAGTGCTGACATGCCTTGCATCCTCCGTACGGGCAGCGGGGCGGTTTGCCATGTGCTAACGCTACCTCGACATAGCCCACCCGGTCCAGCAGAGGTTCGAGGATTTTTTCGCTCATAGGTACGACGAACTCCTTCGCCTGCTGGTTGGCTTTGTACTCGTACACGATCGAGCACGACCTGAACTGGCCGTACACACCCCCCATCTGGGAGCACATCCACAAGTAGATGTTGGCCTGGCGGACATGGGACTTCAGCGGGGCTTCCAGGGCCTTCCAGATGCCCTCGATGTCATAGATCATCCCCGAGTCGGTGTGCTTGTGGAACTTCTCCAGCAGATCCGGGCGCTCGATCCGCAAGGTGCCCAGGCCCAGGGACTTGAACTCGATCAGCCTGTCCCCGATCGCGCCGTCCTCGTAGCCGGTGATCATCGCGGTCTTCAGGCCGACCTCTTCGTACTGCCAGTCGTGATCCCCGCCTTCGGCCCAGCCGCAGCGCTGTTCAAGCTCGGAAGCCTGCTCAGCACGCACCCATTCCCCGCATGAGCGGCAGCACCAGTCGCCCCACAGCTTGCCAGAGGCTTGCAGCCAGGACTGCCACTTGTGATGGATCTGGTGGCCCTCATCGAAAATCGACTGGGTGACGAACGAGAACTTCTCGCTTTTGGGTGCCCACTGGCCGGTGGATACCCGGTAGAAGCTGGCCCGCTCGCACCAGTCCTTGGAGGCCATCTCCGACGGGTGCAGGTGCCAGGGATCACGGGCGTCCGGGGGCTTGGTCATCAGGTACTGCTGCACAGCCGGGATCACCACCTTGCCCCGGCCCTGTGCATCGAAGGTGCGGGCCAGGTCGGCTAAGCGGGTGTTCGCCTTGATCTTATTCGTCCTCATCTTCCTCCTCCTCGACTATCAGGTCTTCTAAGCGCGCCCCGTGCAGGGCCTCATCGTGGGTCATCCAGTGCCATTCATCCCTCGGCTCCCGGCCCTCAAGAGGCCACCTGGCCCTGATCACCCTGCGCGTGGCTTCCACGGTGCCGCCCCACACCCCCTCTTTCAGGTTGTTCGTGAGCGCGAACAGCAGGCACTCGTGGCGGATCGGGCAGATGATGCCGTCTTCCCCGTTGCAGAAGGCCACAGCCTCGGGCGGGTCCTCAAAGAACAGGTCATAGTGAATCACCTCATACAGCCCCAGGCATTTGGCCCCTTCCCAGAGGCGCGGGGCTGGTATCCGTAACCGCAGGACCATTACCCTTCCCAGTACTCACCTTCGGGCAGGTACTGCATCAGGTAGCTCACATCATCCTCGGCCTTGTGCAGGCGGTCTTTCAGGTCGAAGAAGTTGTACTCGTCCATGATCACATAGCGGTAGGTGCGCCCGTCGGTGATGAAATCGATCGCGAACAGCGCCTCCCGGCCCGAGCGCAGCGCCTCCTTAAAGGCAGTTATCAGATCTGATAACTTCAGGCTGTAGCTCTTGTTCCGGGTGGTCTTGAACTCGATCGAGTACTCATCGGCCCGGACATCGTTCTTGAACCCGTTGGTGTTGCCTGAGCCACTGTTCCTGGTCCCGCCATACATCCTGGCCCCCCTGCGCTCCTGGGCAAGAGAATCCTTCTGGCCCCGGGTCTTACTCATCACGGTTCCTGGTTTTGGCCGCGAACTCAGAAGTCACATCCACCCAGTCGCCCGGCTCGACGATGGCGCGCTCGATGACCAGGCCCGGGTCCCCGGTGCCGTACCGGGAGTAGCTGTGCCATAAGCCCCACGCCTTGCGCTTGGAGCCGATACGGAGCCAAGTACCACGGGTGGAACTGATCCGGTAGATTTCCTCGCTTCTATTCATGACTGCAGTGCCCGCACTTCCTATCTGACTCTTCCACGACCTGCTTGCGTGTCTCGGCCACCCGGATGAACACCGCGCCAGCCTTCTTGGACTGGACAATCTTGCCCGCGTGCCCGCAGGAATACTTAGTCACTGACACTGGCTGCCTCCCTGATGACTACTACCCGGTTCAGTTTCTCGATCCCGGCTACCTGCGCCCGGATCATCTCGCTTTCTGAGCGCTTGAGCACCTTGACCTTCAGCCGGACTACTGTCTTGGACGGCTGCCAGTAACCGGCATTGCGCTCCTCAAACCCGATCACGACTCCCATGACCAGTTCCGCCCCGTTGCCGTACTTGGTGGCATAGGCAACCAGGTCCCCGACTTTGGCTGGGCCATTCAGCACCTCGACCGAGCCGCTAGTCCTCAGTGACGGCATCGTATTCCTCCTGGGTTACCTGGCCAACCAGCCTCGGATTGCGGGCCACTTCCAGAACATCATCGCGGAGCAGGGCCTTCAGGTCGACATCGGCCCGGATCGCCTCTTCCAGGGACGGCTTGCCCTGGTACTTCTCGCCCCGGTAATACAGCCAGCTTCCCTTGGCCTCGATCACGTTGAACAGCCTGCCCATCTCCACGTACTCCTTGCCCAGGTCGTAATCGCCCCGGCGGAAGCCGCAGAAGGGAGCCTCACGGAAGTAATAGTCCACCTCGGCCCGCTGCTGTGGGGCTGCGCTCTTGTTCTTGATTGTGGTGTAGCGGATCTTCTGGCCCACCTTGACGGGGTCTTTCAGGCCCGGCCTTTTCTCCACGATGTACTCCAGCCGCCTGACCTCGACCCGGGCGTAGAAGTAGTAGTTCTTGCCGTTGCCGCCCGGGGTGGTCTTCGGGTCACCATATGTCCCTACCTTGTCGCGGTACTGGTTGATGATGATGCCATGGAATGGGGCCTCTGAACCCCGGACATCGCGCTTGGATGCATTGCCCAGCTTGCGCAAGAACTTATTCATCAGCCGTGCGCCGGGGGCTACATGGATGTCACCAACGCTGTCCTCGGTTTCTGCTTCGGGTATCAGGGCCGGGTAGGAATCCAGGATGATGCAGGTGCATGCTTTTGAGGCCGTGGCCTGGACAACCAGGTCCAGGCCGTCTTCCATATGCTGAGTGGGACACACTAGCACCCGGTCGTTGTCCACGCCAAGGGCAGCGGCCTGCTGCTCGTCATAGCGCTCGGCGGCCAGCCAGAAGGTAGTGTAGTCCTTGTCCCGGTCCTGGTTGGCGGCGATTGTCTTCAGCGCGGTCATTGTCTTGCCCGCTGATTCCAGCCCGATGATCTCGGCCCACTGGTTGGCGGGCCAGCCCCCGCCTAACGCCACATCCAGGGACAGGCTGCCGGTGGTGAACCGGCCGGGCACGGCCATGTCCGAGCCTAAGACGACGGTGTCCGGG
>JASHRH010000019.1 GCA_030037475.1 Acidobacteriaceae bacterium | reverse complement strand
GTTTGAAAAATTCAATTCCTCCGAAATTCAACCATGCAACACCAGAGCGATCTCGCGCTCCCCCCGCGTTGACACGGAGATAGAGAGTTTGGGCCTCCTTCCATATTTTCGCCGCGACGAGCATACTTCCGATCACCGCAACTGCCCCGCTTGCCAATGCGCCAACATGGCCCTCCAGGCTGAGAAGAAAAATATCTCTACTCTAACCTTCGCCGACGCGGCCAAATTCTGGAAGCTGCGGCGCGCGCAATCGAAGCGCCTCAAAGCACGCACCCACGAAACTACGGCCGAAAATCTGCGTGCGCTTGAAAAATTCTTCAGCAAAGTGCGCCTCTGCGATATCACGCCCGGCAATATACGCGCCTACCAGCTCGCGCGCCTTGATAATCTTATCCGCACGTCCGGCGAAGATCTTCATCCCTGGTCTCACTACGCGGGCCACTCGCGCATCAACCATGAGGTCAGCACGCTCGGCCAGATGTTACGCCACTGCCGTCTCTGGCAACGCATCAAACCTTTCTATTTCCCGCTCAGTATCCCTTCGTGGAGTCCGCGCGAAATATTCACCGACGAAGAAGAAGAGCAGTTCTTCCGCGTCGCCGCACAGCATCCCGAGGCAGAGCTTGCCTACTGGATCGCCACCATCACCGCCAATACCACGGCTGCGGGCTGCGAGCTGCGTGGACTCCGCCTGCGCCACGTCTTCCTGCGCCCCACGCCGGAGATCTCCGAGATTTACATCCCTGAAGATGCGGTTAAAAATGATAGCCGTCCGCGTAAAATTGCGCTGAACTCCGTCGCCAAGTGGGCAGTACAGCAATGCTACAAGCGAGCCCTTAAACTGGGATGTGCTGATCCGGACCATTATCTTTTCCCCGGCCGCATCAAGCGCAATCACTACGATCCCCTACAACCGCCTTCCCGCTGGTTCCTGCGCAATAGCTGGAACCAGCTTCGCGCCGCAACCGGTCATTCGGAGCTTAAGCCCCACGATCTACGGTTTCTTTGCATCACCAAGCTGCTGGAAGAAGGGGTCCATCCCGAAACCGTCCGCTCCCTCGCTGGCCATGTCACCCAAAAGATGGTCGAGTACTACGCCAAGCACCGCCGCAAAGCGAAGTATGCAGCCGTCCGCGTCCTCGAGCCCAAAAAGAAGAAGTCGCCAAAGAGCGAACCCGCCAAGCGCCAGCGCAAACAAGCTTAAAACAGCTTTCCCGTCCCGCTCGCGTCGAGCGTAGTCAGCTTCGTCAGCGTGTGCTTCTCCCCGCCGGTCGGATCCTCGGTGAGAATGTACTTATGTCGTCCTCGCGGCTTCCACACCAGCGATCCGCCCGCGCCGCCGGTCACTGCGCCGCCCTCCTCGTCCTGGCCGATCAGATCGCGCAGATAGCCCAGTTGCGCCGGCGTGATGCGCCGCACATTGCCCGGCATCTTCTGCTGCGGCCGCGAGAAGATGCTCTCGATCAACTCATGCGCCGTCATTGCACGCGTTCTCCCGCATCGCGCAGGAAGGCTCGATGCCGTGCCAGTTGCGCGAAGGCCCGCTCGCGCGCCGCAATATACTCGGCGCGCCTCAGGTCCATCTCCTCGATCGCCCGATCGATCGCCAGCAGCCCGGCCTCCATCTGGTCCAGCCCACGGCTGAGCAGCTCGCGCTGCTCCGCCGTGAGTGTCACTTTCAGTTCCTCGTCCACGTCAGAACCCCGCCTGCTGCAGTTGCATCAACCCTGCTACGAGCTGCTGCCGCCCGCGCGCCTCCGGTTCGCCGTAGTGCAGCGCCAGGATCCGCGCAGCCGCGGCCGGCCGCAGGTACGGCTCAACCTCGGCCAGCTTGATCGTCGCCTGCGACGCCATCTGCGCCGTCGTAGTCTTGCTGGAGATCGACTGCACCAGCGCCAGAATCGTGTTGATGATTGTCGCCACCGCGCTGATCAGCGCGGTGGCGTGCTGCTGGCTCGCCGCGTTGGTAATCTTGGCGGCGTCCAGCAGCGCCGCGTTCACCTGCTGCTGAAACGTCACCACCGCCGTCTGCAGTTGTGCCAGCACCGTCGCCGTGGGATTGGCCAGGTAGGCCTTCGCTTCCGCCACTACCACATTGCTGGCCGCGTCGAAGCCGGCCGTAGCCGCGGCAAAGATCGCGCCGGCCGAAGGATCGAACACCGCCGCCGCCGTCCCCACCGTGCTCACCGCGCTCTCGAGCGCCGGCGTCCAGTTCACGATGTCCTGCGCCACCTGGCTGCCGTTGCACGCTGCCAGAGGCATCGAGGCTGCCAGCGTCAGCACGCACAGCATCACCGCGCCCAGCTTTGCCGCTGGAGGCACGGCTGCAGTGATGCTGGCGCTCTTGGTCAGCGTCACCGGCGCCGTGCTCGCGTCCCGCGCCAGGATCGCCGCCGTCCCCGCCAGAATCACCCCGGCCAGCGTCACGTAGGTGCGCCACGCTGGCGGCACATAGGTCGTGCACTGCGCCACCGCCGTGCCCGCAATGCCCAGCACCCCGGCAATCGTAGTGATCTTGCTTCCTGCGATGCGCTCGATCCACACCGCCGCCATGCGCTCCGCCAGCGCCGCCATCAGGTTATTCATACACGCCTCCTCGCGCGGCCACTGGCCGCGGATTGGTTGAAAGGTCGAAAACGAAAACGGCGCTCAATCGCGAGCGCCGCCACAAACGTCATACTGCGTAAGACCGAGCTCGCGCCACAGCTTTGCGCGCCGCTTTCACTGGATGTAGATCGACGGTGAGCTTCCATCGCCGATGTAGATATGCAGCCAGCCACCGTTCGTGACCGCGTTCGCCGTGAAGGTAACGGTGACGGCGCCTAGCGAAATACCGGCAGGCACTGGGACGGAATAGGTCGCCGTACTTACCGAGCCGCCTGCGCCGCTGGCCAGCAGCAGGCAGCAGTTGTTCGTGTCGGTCGACCCGAAGCTCGAGCCCGACGTATAGCCGGTCACCACCAGGTAGGTCGCTCCGGATTCCGTGAACGTGTCCCACTGCGCATACGCCGTCGACGCCGCCCAGGCGCCACGGCTGTTCAGCGTCCCCAGTTGGCCGGAAGGCTGCATGCCGCCGCCCAGGCAAGCGGTAATCGCCCATGCCGCCGTCACTGCCGGATCGCTGGTGCCAGGCGTCGATGCAACGGACGCAATTACGTATAGATTTTGCCCGGAAATGGAGGTCACCGCCGGAAAGTCCTCATACAAAAGCTGTCCGTACGCCGAATCCGGCACAAGCGGATTGCCATAGCCCTGCACCGTGACCTCTGCGGTCGGTCCATACGCGCCCCCGCCAGGAATCGCATAATCGCCATACGCTACCCCGGGTGCGTCGCTCGCTGCGGTGCCCCCGTCCACGTAGTTACTCGGCGCGTACACGGTGGCGCTGCTCCCGCTCGGCGTAATCACGCTGCCCACCAGAAAATATCCGGGCTTGCCGATGAAATCGCCCTGATTTTGCGTCGCATAAAAGGTCACCGAACCACCCGCAAAGCTCGTGTCCACGTAATACACGTAGTAGAGCTTCGATGGCGTCAGCCCCGTGACCGACCCTCCTGTCACGCTCGCCGTCAGCCCGTAGTAGCTCGCCGTGAAGTTTGCAACCAGGATCGTCGACACGCCGCTCACCGTGATCGCCGTAAGCGTTCCAGCAGGCGCAACCGCCAGCAGGTCCGATGAGCTCAGCGCAAAGCCGCACACGACATCGTCCAGCTCTACCCATGCCGACTGCGCTCCGCTCGACCGCACCGCCGCGATCCGCACGTCGTACGCCGCGCCGCTCACCACGTTGCCCAGGAAAGCTGCCGTGGCCGTACCGCCCAGCAGCAGCACGTCCTGCCACGCGCCCGTGCCGTGTGGCGTGATCTGGATCCGAATCGAGCCACCGTTGGTCACGTACGTGTCCGCCGGGGCGCTCCATTGCATCTCGATGCGCGGAATCACCGTGCCATCGGGCTGCACCAGCGCCGTCGACAGATCGCTCGTCGCCGTCACGCCCGTCGGTGGTGCGACCGTCCAGGTATTTACCTGGCCGCCGAAGGCCTGCACATCGTAAGGCGTCAGCTCCTCGGTCAGGTAATCCCACTCGTACACGCTCGGATCGGTCTCGTTTACCGGTACTTCAACGAAGACCGCCGGCGTCTGCTCCTCCTCGTCGTTGCCCTGTTGCGCACCGGGCGAGACGGCGAAGCGCAACTTGTACTTCATCCCCGGCGCGCCGGCAATCTCCAGCAGTTTGTTTGTCCAGCCCATCGCCGGCATGTCGAACTGCATCACGTCGATCGGCTGCATCGCGAAAGCCGCCAGGCTCATGGTCAGCGTCCCCGATCCCTGCTGCCGGTTGCGCTCCATGTGGATCTTCGCCACCCGCTGCGCTTCGCTGATGGAAAGCGTGCACTCCTGCGGCAGATCGTGCGGCAGGTAGTTGCCCGTCGCCACCCAGTAGGTGCTCGTGCTGCTCGGCGTCTGGTTCGTATTCGGCTCCAGCGCCTGCCACGGGACGCCGCCATAGATCACCACGTCGCCGGTATTGTAGGCCTGCGCGCTGCTCCACGCGCCCAGGTTCGGCGTATCGGCGATCAGGTACACGTCTTCGCCGTACCCGTGCAGCGCATCGGCCGCGTACTCGGGATAGTCCGTCGGCTGAAAGCTGAAGGGAAAATTATTCTGCGTCTGCCCATTCCAGAAGCCGTTCGAGTCGTAGAGATTGCCCGCCACGTTAAAAGGGAAGTTCGGCGCGATATAAGTGCCCGTCACCCGGTTGCACAGATCGCTCAGCGGCCGCGTCGACGTCCATTGGATCGCGTCGAGCAGCGCATTCTCGTCGAACGTAAAGCTCGGCCCCTGCCAGTATGGAGGCCAGATGTACCACTCGCCGCCGATCCGCGATAGCCGTCCCTCCTTCGACCGCATCATCGTCGCCAGTTGGTCACCGGGGCTCATCGACGCGTCGCAATGATAATGCAGCGCGAACTGCGATTCGCTTCCCGCTGCGCAGCTCACCAGCTCGTCGCACACGTTCGCCGCGGCAATCAGTTGGTCTTCGTTGATGCTCGTGTCACCCAGTCCCCATGTCGGATCGGAGAGCACGTCGGCCACGTGCAGTGCCCAGTTGCTTGTATAGCCGCGCGTGCCCGTGCGCGGATCGTAAATATCGCTCTTCCCGTGCACCGTGAACTTGATCTCCGGAAACTGCGGAAACGTGCCCGCGTCCGCCTCGATCTTCAGGTACACGTAGGTGCAGCCGCCCAGGTACGGCGTATTGATCGTCGTCGAGCCTGGCGCAATGGTCACATTCGGCTCTTCGTATCCCGTGCCGCCCGAGTCCAGCACCAGGCTCGTCACCGAGCCGCCGAATGCCACGCCGTGCGCTGTCGCGCCCGTTCCGCTGCCGCTGGCATCGGTAATCGTCACCGCTACGTCGCCATCGGCGTAACCCCATCCACCGCCGCTCAGCGTCAGCGATGCGATACTTCCTCCGGCGCCCAGCGTTGCGTAGCCGCTCGCCGGCGCGCCCACCGGCACGCTCCCCGCCGACCAGGTGCCGTCATTCGCCTGCAGCGCTGAACAGAAACCGGGATAAGTCTGCGTCGGGCTGTCTATTACGGGCGGCCCCACCCACGAGCCATCCACCACCGTTGGATCCGAGGTCTGATTGCCCTGGAATGCCGCGCAGAACACTAGGCCGCCAAAGTTATACTGCACGCCGTTCGGCCCCGTGTGGCTGTTGCCATCCGCGTTGCCGCCGAAGTTATATCCGTTGACCGTCTGGTTATAGCTCGAGCTTGTGTCCCAGAATACCTGCCGTCCATCGAGATACAGGTTCTCGAGCGCGTAGCACGGATGCCCCGCGATCACGATCACCATGTTGTACTGCCGCTTGGTCGACCCCGTCGTCGACTGGTAGACGATCGTGCCGCCCACCCGCTGGATGCCGCGAATGATCTGCCGAAACGCCGCCGGCGTGCGCGTCGTAATCCCCAGCCCGCTCTTCGATCCGATCGCCTGCGCAATCGCCCCAGCCTCAGTCGCGATGCCGGTCAGAACCAGCATCTCCATCGCCTTCAAATAAAATGGATTCGCAAGAAGCGCTGGATCCATCGCGGCGAGCGCGCCCATGCCAATCGCACCGGCAAGTTCGGCTGCTCCCTGAATCGCCTTGCTCATACCCGCCAGCTCCGCAACACCTTCGAAATCGGAAACCGGTATAGCCCATCCTCGCCCGTGGCCACCATCTGCCCCGAGAGATGCACCAGCCCTGCCACCAGCGAGCCCGAAGGCGCCTCAAACACCACCAGATCGCCACGCTGCGCCATCTTCGCCGGCTTCAGCTCCGCGAGCCCATGCTTCGCCGCGCACCATGCCGCCGCATCCGCCACCGTTGCGCCGCCCGTCAGGCTCTTGATCAGCGCCATCGCTCCCGCTTCGTCCGAATATTTCCCGCGGAAATCGGCCGCGATATCCACGCCGGTCATCGCCAGCACGCCATCGGCCGCGAACAGCGCGCAGTCATGCTGGCCCCACGCGAACTTCGCATGTGCCCTCTCAAGTAGAAATTGGTGATAGCCGCGCGTCGCCCAGTACTTTTGCCGCTTCAACGCCGTCATGAGATGTGATGCGTCTCCATGAAATTGACCATCCAGCTAAAGAACGCAGCCATCCCCGACACCACGATGGCGCCCACCAGGCTCAACAGCCAGAAATGAATCCGTGCGCGCCGGCGCTCGGTCCTCACCCGCTGCTCTTCGCGCTCGTCCGCGCGCACCGTGAACGCCCGCATCTCGACCTGGAACTCGCGAAAGTTGGCCACTCCCTCTTCCACCTTGTCCATGCGGTGCTCCATGTTTCCTTCCCACCAGCTGCGCTCTTCGGTCATCGAATCAGGTCCCCATTTATGGCTGCAGTTGCGCCGGCACCGCGATCAACGCGCTCGGCGCCGTCGCCTTCGCCACTGGTACGCTCACAAACGCCCAGTTGCTGCTCGCGCCTTCCGCGGTCGCCCCTTGCGAGACGAAATACGCTCTGACTTCGTAGCAGTATCTCGTTCCCTGGCTCACCGTCGTATCCGCATATGGTCCTGCCGCCGGCTGCCCGGTAGCCACCTGCGTCCACGTCATGCCCGCACAGCTCGTAGTCGTAGTCACGCCGCGATACACGTTGACCAGCGTAGGCGTCGCCACGCTGTTCGAAGCGCTTGCCGTCCACGTCAGATTGACCTCGTAGCTCTGCGCATAGCCAGCCGCCGCGGCCGCCAAGAGCGCCGACAAAGCCGCCAGAATTTTTACAGCCGCGCAAATTTTTACACTCACTGTCATCCTCCTACGGGCTCACCCAGCAGTTCGCCGACTTCAGCTCATCCGATTCCGATGTGCTGCCCAGCACCTGCAGCTCCACATCAATCACGTTCGACAGTGTCTCCGTAGCCGCATTCGAGGCAACTGCCGATTCCGCCACCGCGTTCCCGATGATCAGCGGCGAAGCGTTGAGCTGTTCGTTCGCGCTTCCGTAGGCGTTCACATCAATCGTCGAATACCCCGTGCTCGCCGTGCTGCTCGACGATCCGTAGTTCGCCGTACCGCTCGATCCGAACGTCCACTCGTAGTTCACCCCTGTCGTAGGCGTCAGCCGCGCCCAGTACGCCACGCAGTGCAGCGTCGAGTTCGAAGTCATGGTGCTCGCCGCCATCGCGCAGGTGTAGAGCGTCTGGAAGCTCGAGGTCAGCGCCACCGCCGTCTGCACGCTGTGAATCATGCACCCCGATACCTGGCCCGCAACGATGCTGCCGTGCGCGCCACAATCGGAGAGCAGTGTCCCCGTCGTGTTGTTCCAGCAAGCCACGTCTCCGGTCGTCGTCGTGGAAGGGCCGCCCACTCCGCTCGCCGGTGCCGGATTCACAATCGCCACGTTCACTGGCGCAATCACGTGCGCCGCCGTGTAGTTCGATCCCGTGCACGCGGTGCCATCGGCCAACTGCCCGTAATCATTGAAGTTCGTGCCGGTTGTGTAGCCGATGAATCCCGTTGTGCCTCCATTGCCAGCCGCGCCGCTCGCCTCGCGGCACACCGCCCACACCGTCCCCGTCGCCGGTGATGCCGAGATGGTCACCGTGTTGTACGCCTGCGTAGCACTGTTCTGCGTCAGCGTCGCGTTACTCGTAGTCGTGGTCACCGTCGCCGAGGCTGCCGAGTGTGACGGCTCGCTCGACGAAATCTCCACGATGGCATACGTCACCGACGTGCTTCCTGGATTCACCGGAGTCACCGAAGAGATCGTTCCCGCGCTCAACGCTGCGTCCGTCTCCTGCACATTGCCCAGGTACCACGTCGTCGGAATCGTCGTGCCCACGTCCGCGCACACTTTGCTGCCACTCTGCACCCAATCGCCGTAAGTGGTCGAGTTGTTCCCGAAGTCGCAGAAGCACTGGCCTGACGTGCATACAGCCGAAGAGTGATTGATATTGCTGTCCGCCTGTCCGCTCGCCCAGATACCCAGCAGCGCCTGTGTATTCGCGGTCGCTGACTCCGCGCAGCCGCCCGTCAGCGACTGGTTCTGCACCGGCGCATACGACGCCGCGCCGCCGCCCGACGAGCAGTTCTTGAGCACCACCGACTGTGCATCGTCGATATCTGCCGGTATCCACGGCGAAGAGCTGTAGACGGAAGAGCCGTTGCGTATGTACAACTGCAGGTAGGGTACCGAGTTGCTTCCCGTCATCGCCGGTATGCTTGCACCTCCCGGCAACAGATCCTGCAACAGGAACTGTCCCGATCCCGTCACGTTGGTGACCGTCACGCTCGCCGTCGCCGCCTTGTTGCCGATATACACGCCAGCCGTAGCCGGAAAATTGTTTGAGCCAAATCCAAGTGTGTCGATGTTGACCTGGCCCACCGCGCTCGAATGCGTCACGTTGGTCTCTACGCAATACTGCCAGCTCTCGCAATCGATCTTCGACAGATTCACCGAGCCGCTGCCGATGATCACTGCCGCCGTGCCTTCGCTGCCGTTCGCGCCGCCGATGCAGGACCAGTAGTTCGCCTCTTTCGCCGGCCCTCCTAGCGATTGGGTCACTCCAAACATCCCGCACACCGCCGTCGGATCGTTCAGCCCATTTGCGTGCCACTTCAGCCGGTTATAGGGGCCACTATATTGCGCGCCGCCTCCCGAGCCCGAAGCGATGTGCTCGATATCCGCCCCGTACCAGCACCCGAACGTCTCCAGGTGATCAAAGCCGGTGTACTCCTGGCCAGCGCCGTTGTAGTACGCGCCTGCGTCGCTGATAGGAGTGCCCGAAGGCGGCACGCACGATACGCCGATATCCTGCAACCACGCGCCGAAGCCGAAAACCTCGTAACTGATCCCATACGGTGCAATCGCCGCGAACATTGGCGTGCTGGTAGGGAAGCTCGTGTTCATTTCGAACACGGTGCCTTGGTAGGTCGTCCCGCTCGAGTTCTCCGGATGCGGTGAATATCCGATGATCTTCACGCCGCTCGGCACTACAACTGGACTGTTGGTGAGATACGTCGCACCCGGTGCCATCTCATATGTCGCATTAATCGTGTAGGCCACATCGCCATAAGGCTGCGCCTGAGGCGTCAAGCCATAAGTAGGGCTGATCCCGCAACTCCATGGCGTGCCCGAAGCCGGAATGCCCGAATCCTGAATAATGAACCCCGAGCGGCTCGCGGTGATCTTTGTCCAATAAGTCGCATTCGTCGGCAACGTCCCGGCTGGCGGCGAGTTCTGCGCCTCGTACACGTTACCGTCCGAGTAATAGATTTCTTGCCCATTACTGTAAGTGGGTGTCTGCGAGTACGGCCCTTGCAGGTTGCTCACTACCCCCGGCGTCCCGCCGATCGCTGCCTCCGTCGCCAGATACATCGCCTGGCAATGATCGCCCCCAGCCGCCCCCAGAAACGGCGCCGTCGTATAAGTGGGATAACTTTCGTCCACCAACCATCCGGCCGCATCTTGATTCGTCACCGCGATCCCGCTGTTGCCATCGCTGCTCAGTCCCGCGATGCTTCCCGTGCCTGGCGCGCCCTGCGGACCCGTGGGCCCAGCCGGTCCGGTCTGCGTAACCACGCCGGTCGCCAGGTTCGGCGTGTAGAGATCGAAGTTGCACGTGCCGCCCGCTCCGCTCGATCCGGCAGCGCACCATGCCTGCGAGCCGATCACCGCCACGCCCGATCCTGCCGGTTGCACGCACGTGTAGCCGCGCCCCAGCAGGGAATTGCCGGTCACGTTGTCGGCGATTGTCACGTTGTAGCAGACATTCTGCGGCGTCGCTGTCGCCGAATCGCCCAGCAGAATCGAGAACGCGCCGTTCGTCACCTGTGCGCTCACCGCGTTCGGCCCCGCCTGCCCCGAGCTGGCAATCACTACCGTCGTTCCGTTCGGGCAGCTCCCGCCGCTCGCCGTCATGCTCGTTACCGCTCCGCTCGTCACTGTCACTGCGCTCGTAATCGTCCCCGTGCACCCCGGAAAGCTCGCCGTGGTCACCGTGTAGCCCGATCCTCCCGCCGTCACCAGTGCGCCGCTCAGTGTCATGCCTGGCGTCGCGCTCGCCAGCGTCCCCGCCGTGTACGTCCCTCCCGAGAAGGTGATCGACGTCGGCGCCGTCGTGTAGCTCCCAGCAGACGTAATCGCGAACACCAGCCCTCCGCTGCTCACCGTCGCCGAGCACGTCGCCTGGCTCGTATACGTGCCGCCGTTCACCGCGCACGTCCAGCTCCCCGAGTAGCCGGCGCCCGGCGACTGTGCCGCGATCGTCACCCCAAAGACGGCCGTCGCCCGCGCGCCCGTGCCGCCTGCGATCCGAAAGCTGAGCGCGTTTCCGGAGTTGTCCACCGGCTGAAAGCTGATCGTGCCATTCTCGACCACGTTACCGCTCGCGTCCGTCGTATTGCTTCCGCTCACCAGCACATAGCCCGTCGGCACCGTCTGCGCCGCGCACACCGCCGCCATTGCGGCCATCCAGGCCGCCACCCACTTCAATCTGTTCATCTTTTTCTCCGAAAGATTTCGCTAACTCGCTCGCTCCGCTAATCCGCCACGGCGGACTAACTCCGCTACTTAGCTATCCCCACAGCAACGCGATATCGTTCTGCACTTCCACCCAGTTGAACCCGCTGTCGTCCATGTAATACCGCCGCTGGTCCGCGGCCGTGTACCGCCGGTTGCTCGGCCGCTGCAGATTGGCCAGCTTCGACTCCAGCGCCAGTGCGATCGTCAGCGCCGCAGGACCCACGCCCACCTGCGGCCGGTCGACCGTCCCGCCAAATATCTGGTAAGCCGCCAGCAGCGCCCCAGCGCCGAACAATCCCATCCACACGCGCGCCGGCGCGCTCACCTGGATGTCCGTCAACGATTCATTCAGCAGCGTCGGATCGATCCCCGAAAGCGCGATCGAAGTGCCGTCCGCTTTCACGTCCGATCCCTCCTGAACGTCGTTCACCGATCCAAACGAGCCCACGCCCTTATAACTGTTGCCGTTCCAGCTCAGCGTGCCCATGCCCGTCCACGCATACTCCCACCCCGACACAAGCTGCAGATCCAACAGGAAGCACAGCGAGAGAGTATTCGCTGAGATGGCCATGAGCATCGGTGTAGGCAGATTACGCGGCATCGTCTCTTCCCTGTCTTTTCACTTCGCCTCCACAAACTTCATCGACATCCCCGTCAGCCGCGTCTTGCTCGCCTGCAGCGCTCTCCGGTTCGCAGCCAGCCGGAACAATCCCTTCGGAGTCGCCAGCACCAGCGGCGTTCCGTCCACCGGCGTCTCTCGAATCGAGGGCCACACGGTGATCGCTGCGCAGCCATGCGCATCCGAGCTCACCGCCTCGCACACCTTATGCAGCCGGTAGCCAATCTGGAAGTAGTCGCCCGGCAGCAGCAGCCGGTACTGACTCGGGCGCCATCCCCGCGTCTGCAGCGTCCAGGTCATGGGCAGGTTGTTTGCCGGGTTCGTCGAGTCCACTATCGGCGCCGGGTTGCCATACGCCGTTCCCAGCGGTCCCGTCACTCGCGCATCCCCGCACTGGAACACGTTCAGCC
Source organism: Acidobacteriaceae bacterium (assembly GCA_030037475.1). GTDB lineage: Bacteria > Acidobacteriota > Terriglobia > Terriglobales > Acidobacteriaceae > Palsa-343. The sequence continues at coordinate 14,414 of JASHRH010000019.1, read as the reverse complement.
GCCCGCGCAGCTCCGCCAGAAAACCCTCCCACGCCGCAGCCGCCGTCCGCGTCATCGGCGGCAATGTCAGCGACGCATCCCAAAAATCGCCGCCGGGCCACGTCTGCGTCTGCTCCTCCCGCGTAAACGGCGACGTGTTCACCGCAACCGCATCGTTCATCCCGATCTCGATATCCACCGGCCCGGGCGTCGCCGGCATCGTGCACAGGTTGTACGTATTGCCGCCGATCGTGATCGTCTGCATGCGTCGCCCTATTCCCTATTCCCTGTCATCCTGAGCGAGTCCGCTAGAGCGGACGAATCGAAGGATCTGCGGTTGCACCTAAATCCGCCCCCGCGAAGGTACGCGCCGATTGTGGTCCATGATCGAGGACTGCGCCGTCCGCGCCAGGTGCGGCAGGTATCCAGCCATCGTCCGGTGCACCGCCGCCGTCACTCCGGCCGAGTCCGATCCCCGCGCGTCCACGTAGATGTGCTGCGTTACGCCGCCCAGTTGGCTGTTCGGCACAATCCGTCCCGCCGTCGACGGGATGAAGACCTCCGGCTCGTTCTCGCCCACGATCGCCGGCAGGTTCGAGGGAATCGATCCGCCCCCGGCGAAGTGCGGCAGCCCCATCAGCACCGATCCGATCCCTGACACCACGCTCTGCGTCGCGTTACCCACTGAGCTGCCGTTGCTGCCCGTAAAGCTGCTGATCAACGAAGCTGCCGCCGATGCGTTCGCCGCGCCGCCCGGCGCGAACCCTCCCGCCAGCTTCACCCACAGCGGGTTTCCCTGCGTGCCATCCGGCTTGGCCAATCCGGACGCTTTCATCAGCGTTCCTTCGCCGTAGCGCAGCGCCGTCATACTCGCATTCTGCGCCACGCTCGCCCCCAGGTTCCTCCACGGATACCGCCCCCGCATCATGCTCGCCGGCGTCGATAGCGTCTTAATGAACGTCTCGTTCACGCTGTCCAGCGTGCTGATTGCGAATCCAGCCAGCGCCGCCGGTCCATTCGCCATCCGGTTCGCATTGTCGATCAACGCCCGCTTGAACTGCCCCAGCGCCGAAGTCGAATCGATCAGCGCCTGGTCCTGCAGCCGCAGGATCGAGGCTCGTCCCTGCAGCTCCAATTGCTGGTTCGTGATCTCCTGCTCCCGTTGCGCATTCGGATTCGGCAGTCCGAACTGCGCATAGAACGCATCGTTCTGCCGCAGCGCGCTCACCTGGCCGGTCAGCGCCAGCAGCTTCTCCCGGTAGTCCTCTGAGTCGGCTGACAGCTTCCGGATCGCCGCGCTATGCGCTGTCATCGCGCCCGTCGCCACCGCGATCTTGTCGCGCTCCTCGTTAAAGGCCCGCACATTGTCTGCCACAATCTCCCGCGCGCGCGCCTGCGCCGCCAGTACGCCCGGCGTCGGCCCTCCTGCGCCCGGAGGACCGGCAATCAGGTCCCCGCGTCCAAAGTCGAACGCCGCTCGCGGCTCCGGCCCCACGCTGCGCAGAAATCTCTGCTGATCTCGCGCCGCCTCCGTAAACTGCGCATTCCGATGCCCGGCCAGAAACGCCCACCGTTGCGAGTTCTCCTGTGCCAGCCGGCGCGCCGCCGCCGCATTCTCCCGCGCCTGCGTCCCCGCTGCCGCAGCTCTCCGCTGCTCATCCGTCTGGTCCGCCTGCTTCGCCTGCAGGTTCAGGTTCACAATCTCTTTCTGTGCATTTTGGACATGCGCATTGATATCGCGGATCTGCACATCCAGCACTGAGAGCCGTGTACGCGCTGCCAGGATATCCTGCGATCCCATGTGGTATTGATCCGACATCGAGACCTCACCGCCGCCAACGAGGCTCCTGCGGATATCGGCTTGCTGCAGCCGCTGCATGATCTGTGCGCGCTCGGTCTGCAGTACTCCCAGCAACGGCTGTTGCTGCGAGATATATCCTTGCTGTTGCGCTGCTTCGGCGCGGAACGCCGCTGCCGGTCCCTGCGTCAATCGGATGCGCTCGATATCCAGGCTGCGCGAGCGCTCTCCCATGGCTCCCATGTCACGTCCCAGGTCAAGAATCTCCTCGTCTGCCTGCTTCACCTTCGCAGCCAGTCCATCAACCTGCCCGATCGCGCCATCCAGCCACCCCGATCCCGTCTCGCGGCCCAGGATCGCTGCGTTTTTCGAGAAATCGACGACTTTCTTGACCAGCTCACTCATCACCCCACCCAGCGCGATGGCTCCCACTACCGGGAACGCCGCCATCAGCACCGGACCCAACCCCAGCGTCGTCCCCAGGAACCGCTCCGCCGCGCGCACATTGTTATTCATGCCACCTTCCAGCACACGAATCGCGCCGCTTGCCGCTGACCACGCCGGCACGCTATGCGCTGCCGCTTCCCCGGCAGCTCCCACTGAACGCGCCAGGATATCCGCGTGCAGCGCCGCCATCTCGGCTGTGTGCGCAGCTTCTTTCTGCGCGTCCATCGCCAGGTCCTGCTGCAGCTTCTCTCGCTGCCACGCGCGCCGCGCACGCTCTGCAGACTGCTCCTGCAACCGCGCCGCACGGTCAATGACGTTACCGGTCTGCTGGATGCTGCTGCCGGCCTGCTGCGCCGCTGCGCTCACCACCTTGAGCTGCTCGGCGCTCATCTTCACCGAAGCATCAAAGCCCTTCGTATCCGCTGTAAATAGCGCCTGCACCTGTCCGATCGATGTACCCATTTATCGCAACCACCTTCCCAGCCGTTTTTTCAGGCTCTCCGCAAAAACCGCTATCGATTGTTGCCAGCTTGTCTCATATGCCGGTCGCAGAAACGGATGCTCCGGCACGTCGCCGATCTGCTTCCCCACTCCCTGCAGCTTGCCGCGTTTAAAGCTCGAATAACCGCCCTTCACCAGCCGGTGTCCGTACTCTACCCATCGCGCCACGTGTCGCGTCCGCTTGGTGGGTCCGATCGCCGCCGTGATGAATCCTTCCTGATCCACGCGCCCCATCGCTACCCGGATATCGGCTTTCATCTCGCCCGGCTCGAGCGATGTGCTCTCTGCCGTCTTGTGATCTAGTACCGGCGCGGCCGCCGTCATTGCATCGCCGATCACGGTCGCCCCATCGCGCACCGCGCCGCGCGTCGCCGTCGTCCGCACCTCCTGCCGCAGGGCATTCATCGCCGCCTGTGTCTCCGGCAGCCCCTTCATCCTCATCCCCATCGGCATCGTTCACTCCAATAAGAAAGCCGCCCCGAAAGGCGGCTTCTCCCGTCAAGATCCAAGCATTCTATTTTTGCTTCTTCAGATAATCATCCTTCAGATGCTTCGCCACCGCCTCTGACAGCGATTGAATCGCCACCGGGCCGCTGTTCGCCTTTCGTACCTGATACGCCCACACAATCGAGCTGTCGTCTTTCTTGATCAGCTCAACTGAGACCGTCGAAAAGCCATTCATGCCCGCGCAGTCCAGAAACAGGCATCGCGCTACTTTGCCGGCGCCGCTCTCGTCCTTCGAGTACACCGGCGCCGCACGCAGCACGTACTCCGCATGATCTTTGTCGGCTACCACCGTAGCCGGGACCTTTTTCTTCAGAAAAGCCGCAGCCATCGCTGAAGAAAATCCGCCATCGGCATCCACAAAGATCGTCACCGGCGCCTGCGCGATCGTAGAGACGCTCGCTGCCGCTATCAATAGCACCACTACGAGGTTCCGCATCAATAGCCGCTCCCACTATTTCGCAACAGTACATAAAGCACAGCGAAGAGTATAACCAGCATCAAATTTCCCACAAATACCGCCATCGCCATCTGCCAGAAGCTCAGCGGTTGCCGTGGATGATCCTGGACGCGCTGCATCTCTTCTACTTTGCGCTCGGCATCAGCCTCAGCATATTTCTGAGCCTCGGCAAGATAACCCTGTAATGTCGAAGTCTCCATCTTCTCCCCCAGGTCACTCAGTCTAGCATCTCCTGGGCGTCTCTTCACTACAACTTTTGTCAGTGTCCCGGCGTAAACTTCACTCCTGGAAGCTGCTTGAACACTTCCCTCACCAGCGTCTCCACGCGCCGGCGCCGCTTCGCCGTCATGCGTACCGGCTTATCGGGAGCCTGCCGTCCGGCTTCCTCCTCTCCAGACGGCAGCAGATCTTCCAGCCTCACCGCACGCTTCGGCCGCGCCATGCTGAAGTTGATCACATCCATCCGCAGCAGCGCGAACAGCGTGTGCAATTCCCGCGCCTTCAGCCGCTCCTGCCGCAGCAATTCGCAGAACAACCGCGGTGTGGTTCGGCCGAACTCTGCGCGGCTCATGCCCAGCCGCACCTGCGCGATCGCGATGTATTCGGCCCAGGAAGCCTTTAGCTCGCCTGAGCCGCTGGAGGGTTTTTCGCCGGCTCCGGCTGCGCCGCGCCCCATGCATGCTGAATCGTTGACGCCACGATGTACAGGTTATCGGCCCGCACCAGCGCCCGCGCTGCATCGAAACCGATCTCCGGATGAAACGTCTTGAGCGCCGCGGCAAACAGCACCGGTACACTGCTCAGGTTCAGTTCCGCCAGCGCAATCAGCAGGTTCACCCGTTCCTCGCTGCCGGCTGCGCTCAGCTCCATATTGAGTTTGATCTCGGCCGCAGCCATCGCATCGAAATCGAAGCACAGGCTGTACTTCTTGCTGTCGATCGTAATCGGCGTCTTGCCCAGCCCCGCATCGGAAGTGGCCTTTGCAACTCGTTTTTTCGTCATTTTTCCCCCTAAAAAACGGGCGCCGCACGCACACGGCGCCCTTTCCCCAAGAAGCGTCTCGCCCTATGAACCCACCGTCAGCGTGCACGGCCCACTGATCTGCAGCTCGACCGAGAACTGTATCGCCTGCGTCGCCTCGTCGCTGAAGTCGGAGCTCACCACGTAAGCGTTGAACGTATACTTGTCGCCGCTCGTGACCTGTGTGGCCGTCTTCGGCAGCGTGAGGGTGAAGGCCGTCAGCGCGCCATTCTGGTACGCCGCCTCCACCAGCGCCTGCCCGGCGTCCGACGACACCCGGTTGCCCTTGAACGTCACTGAGCCAGGCTTCCGAATGGTCACCACCTGCTCCGAATCCTCGCCCGACTCGAAGTTGGTCACGTCGATCAGGTCCCACTTGCCGCGGTTCAGCGGCAGATCCTTGACCTCGCCGATCAGCGTCGGCCCCGAGCCGATCGCCAGTTGCGTTCCCCGTCCCGCCTGCGCCTTGCTGCCCGTGTAGCTCGAGCTGGGTGTCGCCGTGTAAACCACCCACAGCACCGAGCCTGCCTGCGCGGAAGGCACCGTCAGCACGCCGCTCGAAATGCTGCAGCCAGAGATCGACACGCCCGCAGCCGACTGCACGTCGACCAGCGTTGCGCCGGTCGGGTTCTCCAGGTCATACGTGTACGGTGACGAGCTCGGCACCGTGAACTGTTCGATGAATTGCTGCGACATCGCGCACGCTCCTTGTCAGGTTGGAAGTGTGTACAGCACGTAGAACTCGCACATGCATCGAAAGATTCTCTGCTCCGATACGAAGTCGGTCCCAGGATTCAGCAGGTAGGCGTTCGTCACGTTCGTGCCGTCGCCCAGAGTTTGTTGCCATCCGCTCAGCGCCGTGATCGCCGCCGCGCGGATCTGCGCCGCCACCGTCGCCGGCGAGCTCCCATTCGCCGCTGCCGCGGCAAAGCCGTTGATCTCCACTCGCTGCCGGATCATTCCCGGCGTCTGCATCGTCGGATCGCTCGAGCCGCCCACCAGCGAGTACGCAATGCACGGATACTGCTCCAAATCGTCCGGCGCCGCGCCCTGGAAGATGCGCCCCGCCACCAGCGCCGTTACGCCCGCATCCGCCGCCAGCAGCGCATACAGCCCGGCCTCGATCATTGCCCTCCGCCATCCACTTCCAGGCAATACAGCAGCAGCACGCGATTGCGCTCCAGCACGTTCTCCACGTACTGCACCGTGAACGTGCGCCCCTCGAACAGCACCTGGTAGTTCGCTTTGATCGCCGCCGGCGTCCAGCGCACCTTCACCACGTGTGACACCTGGCTCACGATCTGCGACGCCATCGAGGTCTCGCGGCCTCCCGCCGTGTAGATCGCCGCCATCGTCGTCCGCACCGCCGTCCAGCTCGCCGGCGTCACCGCCATCCCGTTCGCATCCGCCGCATACACCGGCGCCTGGATCGTCACCGAGTGGCAGAGTTCACCGGCACGAATCGATGGGCTCAGTTGCGATTGCTTCAGCATGGCCGGTAATCCGTCCACTCCACGATGTGATCTCCAAGCAGCGCCCCAATGCCGCTCGGCAGATCCTTCAGATCGAGATCCGTCGCGGCTTCCCGATTGCGATAGAAATGCGCGCCCAGCAGCAGTATCGCGTTCAGCACGTCGTTTGGCAGGTTCGCGATGCAGTACGTAACCACTAGATTTTGCCCGGCGAGGCTTGCCGGCAACGTAAGAACCGTATTACCCATCGACATCTGCGACTGATAAGTAACTGACCACCCCGACTCCAGCACGCCTTCGGCGTAGGCCACGCTCTGCACCAGCGTGCAGTTCGGCTTCCCAAGGTCGTATGTGAAAGGACTCGCATTCGGCACTTGAAACGAGTCGGTCACTGAACGTACGAAATTTCCCGTCTGGTAGGTGATCCGCACCGAGCCTGGCAGGTAGTTGCCCTGCCACGGCCACACCAGCGCGCTGCTGGCCCCATTGCCTGGAGTCAGCCGGCACACATCCCCGCTCAGATCGGCCTGGTACATCGATGTCGCCAGCGTCTGCAGCTCGCCATTCTGATCGAGATAGTTGATCGCCGGCAGTTGGATCACGTAGCCGCCCGGCAGATCGATCACCAGCCGGTTCCACATGCCTCCGTACACCGGCCAGTTCCACCGATCGGCCGGCGACGGCGAGTAATCAAAGCTCGCTGCCAGCGGAAAGTTGTCCAGCGTGCGCTGCAGCGTCTGATTGAAGAGCCGCCGCCGCATGATCTTCTCCACGCATTTGCGCGCCGCTGAGATATAGATCTGCATCAGTGTGTTATCGCCCGTAAATTCGCTGTCGATCTCGCACTGCAGCGCGAGCTGCGCGATGGTGACCGGCTCGAAAGGCAGATCCGCCAGCAACTGGACGTTGAGCACCTAGCGATTCTCCGGCCGCAGGTTGCGGAAGGGAACTGCGCGCTCGGTCGCCGCGCGCATGGCCAGCTCGGGCGCGCGCTTCGCCGCCACCGCAAGCCCCTGCTTCATCAGGCGCGTGGCCAGCGCTGCAGGTGCATTGAGGATCTCGCCGGCGCGCACCACGTGCGTCACGCCTGTTGGCTGAAAATTGTCGGTCGCAATGATCTTCATAAGAAAGTTAGGGCGTAGGTAGCCCGGACGCCCCGGCCGGGATTTTTATTGGAAGTTACGACAGCGTCGCGCCGTTCGGCGTGCCCACCTGGTACCACACGCCGCCTTGCGCCACCAGCTCGATGTTGTCTCCGGCTGCCCCGCCAAACGTGATCACGTGCTTGCTGCCGTTGATCGTATTGCTGGGCGCCGTGACCGTGTAGTCGTAGGCATCCTCGGCCACGATGGTCAGCGACGTGCCGTCCTGGCCGCCTGCGGAGGGCGCGCCGGCAACGGGCGCAGCTAGGGTCATGGCCGCGGCCGCGCCGGCCTTCAGGAACGCGGTCGCCGTGCCCACCGTCGGCACCGCAATCGCGCCGGCCGCCGTGTATTTGGCTGCGCCGAAGAAACCGGAATTGATCGCCACAATCGCCGCGGCAATCAGGCCGATATCCGTGAGCCCCGCGCCGATGTCCGGGCCGCCCGTAGTGGGCACGTTGACCCCGAGGTTCGAGAGAAGAGTGAGATGCGACATCGAATGCTCCTTTCTTGAGAGCGGTTGAAGCTGGAAAGAATTGCGGCGCCATGCTGCGGCGCCGCGCGCGCTCAATTACGAGTGAACCTGCATGCCCACCAGCGGATTGGTGCCGGGATTCGTCACCACGCCGCCTACGCGCGTGTAGGCCAAGAAGCCGACCATCAGCTCGGTCGCGAACCGCTCGTCGAGCCGCTGGATCGTCATCTCGCCGTCATCGCGCAGCAGATAGCCCTCTTCCATGTCGCCGTAGACGACCGACTGCGCCTGTGCTGCGTTCATCGGCATGTACGCCGAGAGCTTCACCGGATAGCCGAGGATCTGGTCGAGCATCCCCGTCTGCGGATTGGGCAGGAACAGCGGTCGGTTGAGGGTATCGAGCAGGCTCATGACGTAATTGCGCGTGCTCTTGTGCATGAACCACGCCGCTGTCTTCTCGTAGATCGGATCGAGCAGCAGTTGGCAGGCGACGAAATCTTCGTACCCAGGACCCGCGTTCGTCGAGGTCACCGTGTAGTTCGTGCCCTGCGTCCCGCCGAAGATCGCTCCCAGCAGCGACTGGATATTGACGCCGTCGCCGTTGGCGATGAAGTTCTCGATGCCGCGCCCATACCGCAGCCCGAGTCGGTTGCGGAATAATGCGGCCAAATCGAAGCCGGAATCGGCCATCTCCTGCTTCGAGACCTTGATCAGCGTGCCCAGCGTGTCGGTCGAACTGATCAGCCCGCTCAGCGCCGGATCGGTCTCCGTCACGCTCGTATTCTCACCGATCACCTGGATCGTGTTCGCCGTGTCGTTCTCGAAGCCGATCTTCATCGGCGCGCCATTGCCGGGAGTGCGCTTCCGCTTGACTGCCCCGGTGATCTCGCCGATGAACTTCTTGCCGGCCACCAGCTCGTTGTAGAACTCCTGCGGCACGATGTAATTGCCGGTCGCAGCTTCCGTGATATCGCGCTTCTCGCCGGCAATCATGATCGTCCGCGTAGGCGTTGCGCGCGAGCCCTGGTTGAGCCGCTGCAGGTCTTCCGGCATAAGCGCCGATTCGCCGAAACGGAAGTACATCTCGAAAGAGACGCGATACTGCTTCTGAAATGCTTCACTGTAGTCGTTGGCGTCCGGATCAGGCCGGGGCGGATCGTTTCTCTGGCGGTTGCGATCCTCGAGCTTGTCGCTGCGTTCCAGCAGCTCGATCTGCGATGTAAGGCCATCGGCCTCATCCAGCATCGTGGCCGCCTTGGCGCGGTCTTCTTTCGTGCACGCGGCTTTGGTCAGGATGCTATGCGCCTCCGTTCCAAGTTGGCCGCGCTTCAGCTTCAGTTCTACTGCGGTTGGCATTGTTTTCTCCTTTGCATGCCGGTTGAATCGGTTGCGGTTAAGATGCCAGGCGCGCGGCCATGGGCATCGGCGTGGTTATCCGTGTGCCATTGAAGGCAGCGGCGCTAAAGGCCGCAGCGGATCGAAATTGAGATGTTGTCAGGCCGCCGCAGAATGCGCGCGGGCCCGAAGCAATAAAGATCGGTTCATCGCCGCTTCGCAGCGGCAGTTCTCCGCGTCGCAATCGGGAACCGAGCAGTGCTCGCAGTCGCCGCTTGCACACGGCGCGCAGTCGCAGGAGCACGTTTCCCACTGGTCGCGCTTCGATTTCTGCGACTTGGGACGCTCCTTGTTGGCCACGTCGATATCATAGTGATCGCAGAGCATCAGCAGCTTCTTCCACGCCTTGTCCAGCGCTTCCTCGCTGAATCCCTCCACCTGGTCGAACCGTGACAACGCATCGCGCAGGTGGCTCTTGGTCTTCTCGTCGGTCGAGAACTTCCACGGCAGCGTCCATGTATCCGTCTTGTCCGGATCGCCGGCCAGTAGAAAGCACTTGCGCGTCAGCTCTTCGCCATCCACCTTCTTCGTCGGCTCGCTCTCGCTGCGCAGCGCCGGCACATGGCTGCGAATCTCGGCCGGAATCCCATCCGGCCACAGCATGCGCACCTTCACGCTCGTATCCGTGTACGCCGGAAAGGTCACGGGGCCTACATCGAAGAGGTCAAGGTCCTCGATCGTGCGGATCGAGCGCACCCAGCGTCCGCTGCCATCGAACTCGTCCTGCCAGGTATCCTTGCGGACATTGAAGCTGAAGCTGCAGCCATCGATGTCGCCGCGGTCGATCATCGCCGGCACGTCGCGGCCCACCGTCGTGTTGGGATCGGTGTCGCAGTCATAGCTCAGTCCCTCCACTGAATCCGCCAGCCGCAGCGTCCCGGACTTCGTGCGTCCCAGCACGTTGTTCGCGTCGTGATTGAACAGGCAGCGCACATCCTGGCTCTCTGCCAGCGCCCGTGAAAACGCGCCTGGCTTGATGCGCTCGATAAAATAGCCCGCGTCGTACTCTTGCGTGTACACCGAGGCAATTCCAGCAATCCCCGGCTTATCGCCTTTCTTCGAGCGCAGCGTACCACCCTGAATGAATCGCACCTCACGCGGCATGTCCTTCTCCTTGATCTGCGAGCTGCTTTTCCGCCTGCAGCGCTGCCCGCTCCCGCGCTGCATTGATGTGTACCGCGCGCACCACGCGGCGAAATTCGTTCCGGCACAGGCTCTCGATCACCGGAAAGTTCTCCGGCAGCCGGCGAAGGCGCCGGATCACGCCCTCGATCGCATCGAGACTGAGGCGCCGCATTACCTCACCGGGCCAGATGGCGAAGGGATCGGGATGGTTCCCGGCCGCATCCTGGGCGATTCGATCCACCACGCTGAAGAGGTCGAGACGCAGCACGTCGAAATCGCGCCGCGTCGCAAAGCTCATCATTGCGGCTACAAAGCCGCGCGCGTGCCGAGCCGCATAGCGGCCGAGCATCTTGCGCTCGACTTCGCCGGTTTTCTCGTCGTCCTTCTCATCCTCGTCGCCTGGATCCGCGTCAATCGGCTGGTCCTGTGTCGATTCGGTATCCAGCAGCAGCTCCGCATTCTGCATATTCACCGGTGTCATGTAGACATCGAGCTCCGGACCTCCTGGGCTCATGCCCATCGTCCGCCGGCAATCGTTCGCCGTAAGCCATCCCCATTGGCGTCCCAGCGCAAGGCCTTGCTGCGTGGTCACGAAATCGGCGCGCAACCGCGCGGTAACGTCGAACTCGACGATCTGGATATAAGCCTTCGGGCCGCTGCGCGGCATCACCTTGCGCGTAAGTTCCTTCTCGATGCGGTTCGCGATCGGCCGCACCGTGTCGGCATAAAAGCTCAGCTCCTCCTGCTCGTGGTTCTTGTTGCTCAGCCGCGACGTATCGCCCAGCTTGTGCGGAGGAACGTCGAACAATCCTCCCACCTGCGTCCGCGCGAATTGTTGCGTCCCCAAGAACTGCGAATCCTCGGGCGAGATTCCGATCTGCTGCCACTTCCAGGAGCTCAGCATGATAGCGATGCGCCGCGCGTTCTCGCCGCCGTAGTTGCGCTCCCACGAGTCCTTCATGTCGGCAGCCTGCTTTGGATCCACCGCGCGGCCCTCCGGCGCCGGCGTCAGAATGCCGCCGGGGAACGCGCCGTTGCCGAAGAACCGCGCCCCGAACTTCTCGGCGGCTCGCGCCAGGCCCAGCATCTGCCGCGCCATGATCACCGGCGAAAGTCCCTTCAAGCCGTCCATCGAGAACAGTCGGCAGTGCAGCATGTCCGCGGCTGAAATCACGCGCTCATTTCCGTTCGGCATGCCGACCGTCGTGACATATTCGAGCACGCCGTTCTCGTTGCGCCGCGGCCGCGTCACGCCGGAGCTGAGCGGATAGAAGCCGCGCAACCGCTGCGCCTGGTCCCGCAGGATCTCCGCATAAGCATTTCCGGCCAGCACCAGGTTGGCCACGTACGTTTCCCAGAAATGCGGCCCACTCATCTCGTCGTTCGGCTCGTAGTTCAAGAGCCACGTTAGATCGTGATCGATCTTCTCCCGCGTGCCGTCCGGCCGCGCCTCGAGCACGTTCACCGGCATCGAGCCAATCGCTTCCGCCACCAGCCGCACGCCGGCGAACACCGCTGGAATCTGCAGCGCAGTCTGAATGTTGACGATCTCGCCGGCAGCCGTGGGCTCACCGGCGCCCAGCCATCCCAGGAACGAAGCCAGCGAGAGCGGGATCGACGGATTCTCGAGGCTTGCACGGCCTTCGCTGGCCATGCGGTCATTCTGCTCCGCGATCAGATCGGCAAAAATTCCCATATGCTCCTAGCCTGCAAAGACTACGCCTTCCTGCGACTGCGCCGTCGCGTTCATCACCAGCGACACGGCAATAATGGAAGCCACCGCTCCGTCGATCTTCTCCCGCGACTTCGATTTGTCCGGCTTGATATTGCCGGCCGGATCCTCCTGCACGATCACGTTCCTTACCATCCAGCGCAGAACCTCGTTGCCGTCGTGAGCCAGGTTGCCACCGAGTACCAGCTCTAGAAAGCGCTTCGTAGGATACGACATGCCCGCAAAGCCCTGGCCGATGCGTACCAGCTCGAAACCGTCTTCCTGCAGGTTCGTGACGATGTCAGTCGAGTTCCACCGATCGAAGCCGATCTGCGCAATATAGAACTCGTCCCGAAGATCGTTGATCGTCTTGCGGATGTACCGGTAATCGATAACGTTGCCCTCGGTGAGATGGAAAAGCCGTTGCCGCGCCCACACGTCGTATGGCACGCGGTCGCGCTTGCACCGCCACGCAATGTTCTCCTTCGGCAAAAAGAACTGCGGAAGCAACCGCCAGTGCGGATCCTCGTCGATCGGCTCGAAGAGCAGCACGAATGCCGAGATATCTGTAACCGTCGAGAGATCGAGCCCTCCAAAGCATCGCCGACCGCGCAGCAGTTCGCGCTCGATCGGCCGCTTGCAGAGCGCCCATCTGTCCATCGGCATCCACTCGGAGTACTCCGTCGTCCAGATGCACAGCCGGAAGCGCAGGAACGCATTAAGTGAGCTGGGAGATGCTTTTGCCTTGAGCGCGTGACTGTGCAGATCGTCGAGAGAGACAGCCCCAGACGGGTTCGCCTTGCGCCAGTTGCGCTCGTCCTGCCAGCCGTCTGGATCCTCGATATCTTTCGGATCAAGCCCGCAGATCCAGGCAAACCACGTATCATCTGGAACAATCTCCCGTAGCACGTTCTCTGCATATTCGCGCTGCCGGTAGCAGACGCTGTTGCGATCGAACCCTGAGTTGGTGATAGCCAGCAGCAGAGAGCCTGGCCGCTTATCCAGCGCCGTCTCGAATGCCTCCCAAACATCCGCATTCGGATGCATATGCAGCTCGTCGAGCAGCACGAACGACGGGCGCCGCCCGATGAGCCCTTTGCCGACCGACGCGCACGGCTCGAAGCTGCTGCCGCTCTCCATGTCCGCCAGGTTGTCGACCGAGACGATGACCGGCTGATCCTGCCACGTCTCCAGTACCATCGTGGAAGCTGTGTCGAACACCAGCCGTGCCGTATCTTTGTCTGTCGCCGCGCAATAGACGCGAGCGCCCTGCACCTTCCGGCCGCGAAATTCATACAGGCAATAACCAGAGCCCACCAGTGACTTGAGATTGCCGCGCGCAACTTCGATATAGCCGAACTTCCATCGGCGCACCCAGCGCTTTTCGTGCCGTCGCTCCCAGCCGTAAAGAATCCAGGTGACCGCCTGCCACCATGGCTCAAGCGTGATCGCCACGCCCTTCCATTCATCTTCCGTGCCGATCGTGAATAGCGGAAAGAAATCGATCGCATGCTGGGCCTTCTTGCGGTTGAAGCGCAGTCCGCGCTGTTTGCCATCTTTCAGATCGCGGTAATGCCGCTCGATCTGAAGCCTTACCAGCTCCGATGTGACGATGCGGCCGGCGAGCACATCGGCCATGTACTGCTCGGCGACCGTGCGTGGCCGGCGCGGCATCGATACGGATCAACCCGTCTTGCGGGCCAGGAACTCCGCCCGTGGGCTGCCTTTCTTTTTCTCGGCCGGCGCGCTTGGTGCGTTGAGCATTCCCAGCCTGGCGCGGCCGCTCCCCGTTCCGCCCAGCTCCGAGCGGATGCGCGCGATCGCCGTAAGCTCGGCACCTGACAGGTTGCCTTCATCCTGCTTCAACTTGAGCACGCAATAGTGCTCGAGTGCGTCGCGATCGCTGAAAGTCAGCCACGGCCACATCGCGATGCAGTTCTCCCAGATCGCGCGCAGCCGATCGGCCTGGGCGTATCTGCCTCTGAGCACGTCGCGCACATCGCGGAAGGGAATCTTCAGTTCTTCGGCGATCTCCTGCTCGATCATGCCGTCGATAGCGAGCGCCTTGATCTTGTGCGCCAGGACGTGCTGCACCGTCCAATGCGCCGGCATCTCCAGCATGCGCGACGGTGGCTGCGGCTCATTCGCTCGCCGCCGTCCCCGCGCGGGATCCTTGCTGAAAGCGCCCGTCAACAGTTGCAGGCTCGTCGGATTGGGAGGCCGTCCAGGCATTTCGGATTCTTTCCAAAAACAAAAAGCGGCAATCGCCGCTCTACGGGCCGTTGCCGCCCTAAAGAAATGCTATTCAGAGTTGATCCGCACTCACGCCAAAATCTCTCGGCACTTCAGCCGAAAACTTTGATTTTGCGGACGCACACGCGCAGT
>JASHRH010000229.1 GCA_030037475.1 Acidobacteriaceae bacterium | reverse complement strand
GAGCACCACGGCATCGTCGCCGATGCGTTTTACGATCCGGCGCACAAGGAGATCTATCGCGCCAGCGACCCGAAAGCTGCCGATGACGGTTCCTGGTACGGCGGCGTGCCGCTGTGGTCGCTCGCGGAGCAGCAGGGGATGCGCAGCGCCTGCTTCTTCTGGCCGGGCGCGCAGGCGAAAATCGCCGGCGAGCGGCCAGCGTATTCCGCCGGCGATGAAGGCAGGGCTTCGGATGCTCGCCGCATCGAGCAGGTCATCGTATGGCTGCGTCTGCCGGCGGCCGAACGCCCTCACTTCATCGCGCTCGCTTTCGCTGATCTCGAGCGCGCGGCGCGCGAATACGGTCCGGACAGCCCGCAGACGGCCGAGGCTGTGCCACGCGTGGACGCTTTGATCGGAACGCTGGAGCGCGATCTCGATGCACTGCATCTGCCCATCGACTTGCTCATCGTCTCCGATCACGGCATGGCGTCCGTCGACGGTAATTGGATCGACCTCGACGCCGGCGCGCCCTTAACCGGGTTCACCACAGTCGGGCCGCTCCTGTATGCTCCGTCAGAAGCCGCGGCCAACGCAGCCTACCAGAAGCTGAAAGCAGCGGATCCGCGCTTCATGGTCTATCGCCGGGCGAACGTTCCCGCCGCGCTGCACTTCAACAGCAATCCCCGCGAAGGCGACCCGGTCATTGTTGCGCGCGGGCCCTGCGCCATTCGCGGACTGGCCGTCGGCGGCGCAAAGCCCGCACCCGGGCAAGGGGGCTTCGATCCATTCCTTATGCCGCAGATGCGAGGGATCTTTTACGCCGAGGGGCCCGGCATCCGCCCTGGCGTGACGCTGCGGCCTTTTGAGAATGTGAACGTCTACCCGCTGATTGCGAAAATCCTGGGCCTGAAAACGCCGCCGATCGACGGCAACGTCAACGTTCTGAGTGGGATCTTAACGTCAACCGCCGTACGGCAGCAGTTCAGCCGTTGAACGTTACCGCGTCATTGACGCAGGGGCGTCCGCGCAGGAACGTCTCGATCACTTCCTGCTTCGGCGAGAGCACGGCGATATCCGCGGAACGGCCGCGACCGAGCGTGCCGATCTCCGCGTCCAGTCCCGTCATGCGCGCGGGATTCCGCGTGGCCAGCCCGACGGCTTCGGCCAGCGTCGCTCCGGTGAATTCCGCGTAGTTGCGCACCGCGCGATCCAGCGTGAGCGTGCTGCCCGCCAGCGTGTCCTCGCCGACCACGCAGCGGCCGTTCTTCACGCGCACCTCCAGCTCGCCCAGTCGATAATTGCCATCGGGCATGCCGGTCCCAGCCATGGCGTCGGTCACCAGCATCGCGCGATCCGGTCCCTTGGCGCGGCGAAACAGCCGCACCGCCCCCGGATCGACATGCAGCCCGTCGCAGATGATCTCGGCAAACAGCCGGTCATTCGTCAGTACCTCAGTCAGCAGTCCCGGGTCGCGATGGTCGAAGGCGCGCATGGCGTTGAAGGTGTGCGTGGCGCTGATCCCTCCGGCGGCGACTCCGCGCCGTGCCGCGTCGCCCTGCGCATTGCTGTGCCCCAGGCTGATCCGCACGCCCAGCTGCGTCGCGTGCGCGATTGTCTCCTCCGCGCCGGGCAGCTCCGGTGCGATCGTCATCAGGCGAATATGGCCTTCGGCGGCCTGCCACAGGCGATCGAACAGCGCGGCGGAGGGCGTGAGCAACTGGCTCTCCGCGTGAGCGCCGCGCTTATGCGGCGAGAGAAACGGCCCCTCCAGGTGAATCCCCGCCGGCCGTGCGCCTTCCAGCGGCGCGTGCATCAGTTTCGCCAGCCCGGCGAGCGAGCGCAGCAGCGTGTCCAGCGGAGCCGTAACCGTGGTAGCAAAATACGCACCCACGCCGCGCCGCGCAAGGAACGCGCCGATATGATTCAGCGCCGAATCCGTCGCCTCCATCGCATCGTGCCCGCCGCTGCCGTGAATGTGCACGTCGAACAACGCCGGGATCAGCGTGCAGTCGGGGAAATCGACGTGGCGACCTGCGGGCAGCTCCGCTGCGTTTCTGCTGGCAATCGAAGCGATGGCCCCGTCGTCGAGAACGACAACCGGGCGCTCGACGACTTCAACAGGTGAGAGCAGGCGGGCAGCGGTAAGGATCGTTCGCACAGAACAGACTACTACCGAGCGCAAAATTCCCATCGCCCCGCTGGGCGCGGAGCCCTCAGAGCGAAATCAGCGAAGGGATATATCTCAGAGCCGCAATTCCTGACGCAGCTTTCCGCCGAAGAAGCTTCAGGCGTGCCGGGGTAGAAAGAAGCCGCACGGAACCGACCTTAAAGGACACAGCATCGCTGGTTTCGCTTTAGTGCTGTGGGGTCGCCGAAGGCGCGGGCACTGCGACGCCGTGCGCCTTGCGCGCGTTGGGAGCAATGTGGGCGCGGGCGTGGCTCAGCTTGCGCGTCGAGCGGCCGCGATCATTGCGTCCGGCAGCCAGCGGAGCTGAAGCCGGAGCCGCCGGATGCACTGCCGAAGCAGCGCCCATGCCCTGTCCGGGCAGCGCCAGCACAGGCGGCGCGGGCATGCGTCCGGAGTGTCGCTCTCGCCCATGATCCACGGAGCCGATGACAATGACAGTGCAAACCAAACCCGCGGCGGCGAAGCCGAGTGCAGGCCGAGAGTAACGCGGCCAGCGAGCGAACCGGAAGACCCGCGGTTCCGCAACGCGCGCGGCGGCCAGGCGCGTGAGGATGCGGCCTTCGAGACCGTCAGGGGGCATCGCCGAGCCGGCGCTGCGCAGTGCAGTGTCGATGCGTGGCTGCCACTTGTCGGATTGGGGATCGAACGTCATCGTGCAATGCCTTCCTGTTTCAGCAGGACCGAAAGCTCGCGCCGGGCGCGGAAGATCCGCGAGCGGATCGAGGACTCCGTCGTTCCGAGCACCGAAGCGATCTCCGCCGTCGTCAGCTCCTCCACAGCGGAGAGCAGCAGCGCTTCGCGCTCGCGGCGGGGCAAACGGTCGATCAGCGCCATGATCCGTCCGCGTTCCTGCATCGAGATCACCGACTCGTCGGCGCCGGGATCGCCCGAGGGCAGAACGCGCGCATGGTCGGAAAGGTCCTCGTTCTCGGGCCGGGTCTTCGCGCGCCGCTTGCGGTCCAGAACGATGTTCCACACGATCCGCACCAGCCACACGCGGTAATCGCGAATCTCGCCCAGCCGGTCCTGATGCTTCAATACGCGCAGAAACGTCTCCTGCACGGCGTCCTCGGCCTCGGCGGCGTTGCGCGTGACGGAAAAGGCCACGCGGTAGAGCGCCGTCGAGTATTCGGCGACCAGCAGGGGAATGGTCCGGCTCGCGTCCGTCTGGTTCGTATCCAAGGCTCTGGCAATCGGAGCAGGCGCTGACCAGCCGGCGAGCTGACAGCAACTCATCCTGGCAAACCTCCAGCCGGCAGCAAAGCCCGGCGCGGGGAATCGTACACGTCTGCCCTAAAGACGGAGGATATCGCGTTTTCGCTCGCCACGCGGCTATGGCGTCCTGACGGCGGACTGAAAACGGCGGCGGCACATCCGGGAGCCAGACGCGACCCGGCCCTCTGTTTTCGTTGCTATAATCCACGCCTGTCTTCTGCATTTCGCGATCGCAAGGCGGGGCCCATGCGGCTATTGGATACAGAGCGCTCCGGCATGGTTCGGAATATCGTTTGCGTGGTAATGCTCATCGGTGCTGGCGTCTGTGCCTTCGGTCAGACGTATTACGTCGATGCCCGGCACGGCAGCGATACGAATCCCGGCACGACTCCGGAAACCGCGTGGCGCACCCTGGAAAAGGCCAGCGGGCTGGTTCTTAAGCCCGGCGATCAATTGCTTTTCCACGCCGGCGATTCGTTTACCGGCGTCCTGGAGGTTCGTGGAGCAGGCGACGCGGCTCATCCCATTCTGATTGGTGAGTATGGGCAGGGAGCAAAGCCGAAGCTTCTGGGCGCTGGTGCTCCTGTCACTCTTCATTTGGACAACGCATCGTTTGTGGAGGTCGAGGATCTCGATATTTCCGATCACGCGCGCCATCCCGGGATCCGAACCGGCGTGCTGGTGGAGGCCGGCCCAGGACAAGTGATTCACCATGTCTATCTGCGCGATCTGGACGTGCACGACGTCTCGGGCAAGCTGGGGACAGAGGTCGCTGAAAAGAACACAGGCGGGATCGGATTCCAGGCCAACGGCAAAGAGAATCCTGGGCGCTTTGACGATATCCGCGTCGATCATTGCCGGATCGCCCATGTCGACAGCAGTGCGATATGGCTGCAGAGCGAAGCCCGCATCGATCCTCGCTCCGCGAACTGGGCGGAAGACAGCTTTACCCACGTGAGAATCACCAACAATGACTTGGAGGGTATCGGCAAGAACGCGATCATCGTTCGCGATTCGCTCGCTCCGTTGATCGAAGGCAACCTCGTCCGAGGCTCTGCCCTGAAACTCCACGGCAACGCAATCATGGTCTCGTACAGCGAAGACGCAGTCATCGCGCACAACGATGTCAGCGGAGTCAGGTATGGCGGCATGGAAGGAGCGGCATTCGACAGCGACTACGACACCGTTGGCACCTTCATCGAGTACAACGTCGCTCACGACGATGGAGGCGGACTAGTCGATATTTGCGCTCCCAAACATTCGGGTGGCTTCAACGATGGTACCATCGTCCGCTACAACATCGCCGACGGCGCCCAGCATCGTGTCTTCAGTTTCGACGATCCCGCAACCCACGCAATGATCTACAACAATTCTGTTTTTCTCTCCCCGTCGGACGATCCTCACATCCTGCGTCTTCGCTCGTTTGAAAGGAGTTCCGAAACCAACACCGGCGTGGTTTTCGCCAACAACATCATCTTCAACGGTGGTGGCGGCGACTATGAATACGCTGCCGGAAAACGCTACTGGATTGCCGCGAACTGCTTCGCCGGCCGCCATCCCGCCGGCGAGCCTCCTGATCCGAGAAAGATTACGGCAGACCCCAGGTTTGCAAAAATGCCGCCTGACTCTGCGCATCCGGAAAAGAGCTTTGCCTTGAAGCCCGGCTCCCCATGCGCTCAATCAGGAGTCGCCATACCCAACAATGGCGGCGTCGATTTCCTCGGCAATCCCATTCCGAGCCGCAACCCCGATCGCGGGGCCATTCAAAGCACCGGAGATGGAGTGCAGAAATAATCCGGGCAGCCTTTCTCCGGCTCCCGCTGCTCGCATCCGTCTTTCCTCTCCGATCTGCTTGCTGACCGGACGATCATCGGCGCGCGGAGGTGCCGCCGGCGTGTGCGAAGAAGATCGGCAATCCCCACTAAAATGCGAACGCGCGGCGACCGCGTCCCGATCCGGTATCTGCTCGGCATGCCGGAGAGGTGAGGCACGCAGCTCTTTACCGCGTAAGGACCGGCTCCGGCACCGGCGCCGGCGCCCGCAGCGCCAGCAGCACGATCCCGATGACCGCGAGGACCACGACCCCGATCAGCTCTCCGCGCGCGATCATCCCTCGTTCGGCCTGGGTTCCCATCAGAACCGCGTGCGCCAGGCTGGACCACGCCGTGAAGGCGATGAGGCTGCGATGCGCCGTGGGGTTGCGGACGGCCAGCAGCAGGAAGATGCCGAGCGTGGCGTAAACGCTCATCATCATCGACAGCGCCGGCTCATGGCGGACAAAGGCAATCATGGGATACGCCATCGCCAGAAACAGCACGCCCACCACAACCAGCACAATTTTCAGGATCGTTTCGCGATTCATGCACCCTCCTGGACAAGAGATACGAGCGCGGTTCGCGTTCGGTTCTGACGATAGCCGTCGGCGCGTGGGTTTTGTCAAAGGGAGAGCGACACGGAAGGCGTAGGGGCTGAGTCTGGAACTTTCAGGGCGGCCTTATGGCATGACTCAAAATCATGGTCTGATCCAAAAACGGCCGTGAGTGAGGTGTCGTGCTCTCCCGATCTGCCAAAGACAGGCAGAGCTGGGGCACCCGACAACTGCAAAAGCAGGTCTCTGCGGAGGTCCGGCGGAAATCTGAACCTTTGACCCTGTGACGCCTGTCACAGGTCGGAAATCTACATCCGCGATTAAATAGGACCAATGAGGTCGTATATGAGAAGCAGCAACAACAGGACCCGCAGGAGAGAGATATCTGGCTGGCTGGCGTGGGTACTGGTGGCTGCGCTGGCGGGCGCGTTGCCCGGGCAGTGCCAGGCAAACACTTCTCCGAAGATCACCCAGGGTTCGGCCGTGGCGAATGGAACGCTGGCCGGCACGGTGGCAGACATCTCCGGCGCGGTGATTCCGGGAGCCAGAGTGACGGCGAAATCCGCGATGGAGACCGCGGGTGTGGAAGCAGTCACGACAGATGGCGGCGGCGCGTTCCGGCTCGCAGGACTGAAGCCAGGGCCGTATGTGGTCATGGCGAGCGCGGAGGGGTTTGCTCCGGCGGAAGAGACGGTGACGGTGGGGAGCGCACCGGTGACGGTGAACCTGACGCTGAACGTAGCGCAGGCGACGCAGACGGTGCAGGTGAGCGCGGCGAGCGCGACGATCCAAACCAGCTCGACTTCGGCGGGCGGGACGCTGGAAGCGCAGCAACTCCAGACCGTGCCGCTGAATGGGCGGAGCTTTACGGATGTGCTGGCGGTGCAGCCCGGAGTGGCTCCGGCGAGCTCGCAGCCGGCGAATGCGATTGTGATGAGTGGCGTGGCGAGCACGCCTCCATCCGGAGAGCTGGATGCCGGATCGCTTTCGGTGAGTGGACAGCGGGAGACGGCGAACAGCTTTCGCGTGAATGGAGCCGACGCGCAGGAAGACGTGAACATGGGCGTCGCGATTGTGCCGGTGCTGGACTCGATTGCTGACCTGGATGTGCGGACGGGCAATGATGAGCCGGAATACGGGAGCGCGAGCGGCGGACAGATTGCGGTCACAACGAAGAGCGGGACGAACCAGTGGCGGGGATCGCTGTTCGAGTATCTGCGGAATACGAATCTGGACGCGCGCAATTATTTCTCGCAGGAGCGGGCGCCGTTTCACCAGAATCAGTTCGGCGCGACGGTGGGCGGCCCGCTGCGGCGCGACAAGCTGTTCCTTTTCGGGGATTACCAGGGAACGCGGATGGCCCAGGGCGTGGATACGGGGCTGATCTCGGTCCCGACGCTGGCAGAGAGAAACGGAGATTTTGCCGGCGCGACGAACGCGCTGACCGGGACGGTAAGCGGGCCGTATTTGGCGCAACTGCTGACGCAGAAGCTGGGATACTCAGTGACGCAGGGCGAGCCGTATTACACGGCCGGGTGCACGAACTCAGGCCAGTGCGTCCTGCCGAACGCGCGGATTCCGCAGGCGGCGTGGTCAGGCGCAGCGCAGCATCTGCTCGCGTACCTTCCGCAGCCGAACGACGGCGCCGGCGGATTTGAGACATCAGCGGCGGAGCAGCAGATTCGGGACGACAAAGGATCGGCGCGGCTGGATTGGGAGACGAAGCTGGGCAGCATTTCCGGGTACTGCTTCCTGGACGATTACCGGGAGGACAATCCCTATCCGACGGGCGAAGGCGGTGCGAGCGTACCAGGATTTGACGCCCTGAACTTTGGCCGGGCGCAGCTGCTGACACTGAGCGATACAAAGACATTCGGAGTGAACTCCGTGAATCAGGCTCGGGTGAGTTCTATGCGCAATGCGGCGAACGTGGGTGTTCCGCAGGGCGGGGTCGGTCCGTCGCTCACGTCACAGGGATTCTCAGGCATCGCGGCGCTGGATCCGAAGATCGAGGGCGTGGAGAACACGATCTTCAACGACTTCACGATGGGCGTGGACACGACGGCGCTGTTCCAGGCGGAAAATATTGTGGAGGGGAGCGACGATTTTTCGCATGTCGCGGGCACGCATAACCTGAAGTTCGGGGTGGACGTTCATGTGGACCAGATCAACAACCATCCGGATGTGTACTTCAACGGGAGCTACGACTTCACCGGATCGGAGACGGGACTGGACTTCGCGGATTTTCTGCTGGGCGTGGATTCGAACTATACGCAGGGAGACGCGCAGCACTTCTATAACCGGAATTTGCTGGCCGGGGCGTACGCGCAGGATTCGTGGCGGGCGCGGCCGGATTTGACGGTGAACTACGGGGTGCGGTGGGATCGTTTGCCGTTCTGGCATGAGAAGTACAACCAGTTGCAGACGGTGGTGCCGGGCGAGCAGAGCGTGGTGTTCCCGAATGCGCCGGCAGGGATTGTGTTTCCGGGCGATCCCGGCGTGCCGCGGAGCCTGGCGCCGGCGCGGGATGCGAATTTCGGACCGCGGGTGGGAGTGGCGTGGACGCCGGCGTTTCTGGGGCAGGGCAAGATGAGCCTGCGGGCAAGCTGGGGACAGTTCTACACGCCGATCGAGGGGCTGTCGGCGGCGATCATGAGTGCGAATCCGCCCTACGGGTACACGTACACGAGCGCGGTGCCGACGTTGTTCGACGATCCGTGGACGGCGGCGGCGAATGGGTCGAGCTTGCAGGGGAGCAATGGGGCGCGATTCCCGTTGCAGACGGTGCCGTATGGGGCGTCGAAGGCGCATCCGATTACGGGCGTGGACTGGACGCAGTTCGAGCCGTTCACGGGGATTCCGGCGGTGGCGCCGGACGACGGCTCGCCGTATGCCGAGGACTATCTGCTGAGCGTGGAACGGCAGCTGGGCAGGAACACGGTGCTGGACGTGAGCTACGAAGGAACGCAGGCGCATCATCTGCTGACGCTGATCGAAGCGAATTCGGGCGATCCGGCGATTTGCCTCAGCCTGAGCCAGGTGAGCGAGGTTGCGGCGGGATCGGCGACCTGCGGTCCGTTCGGCGAGAGCGGCGCGTACACACGGGCCAACGGTCAGGTGGTGGACGGGACGCGGACGCGCTTTTCGCCGGCGTTCGGCAGCGTGACGTGGCAGAAGACGATTGGGAACTCGCACGATAACGCGCTGGAGGTGAGTTTGCGCCACCAGGGCAGCGCAGTGGGATATAACCTGGCGTACACCTGGAGCCAGTCGATCGACGAGGGCTCGAGTTTGTCCGATCCGGTCGATCCAGTGGATGCGGGAGCGAGCCGCGGTCTTTCGGCGTTCGACCTGAGGCAGAATTTCGTGGCGGATTACCATGCTCAGTTGCCGGTAGAACGGATGCTGCGCGGCGTGGGACGTCCGCCGCAGTGGTTGGCGCATGAGTGGGAGATTTCCGGAGTGACGCGCCTGACGACGGGATTTCCGGTGACGCTGATCAATAACAACGACACGTCGCTGTTGGGCACGCAGCCGAACGGAGTGAACAACAACGGCGTGGATCAGCTGAACTTTACGCTCGGGCCGCTGAATTTGCAGGGAAGTCCGCGTCCGGGAGCGGCATTCAACACCACGCTGTTCAGTCTGCCGCCGTTGGGCGAGTTCGGAGACGCGCGGCGGCGATTCTTCCACGGGCCGGGATCGGACGATACGGACCTGGCCCTGGAGAAGGATACGTCGCTGCCGGAGGTACGTGATCTGGAACTGCGAGCGGAGGCGTTCAACGTCTTCAATCACGCGCAGTTTTTCGGGGCGGGATCGGTCCAGGGAAACATCGGCAGCGCGAACTTTGGCCAGATTGTGAGTGCGGCGCCGCCGCGGCTGATGCAGGTGAGCGCGCGGTTCCGGTGGTAAGTCCTGGCCGGATGGTCAAACGCGCTTTGCGCACCCTCCGGAAGGTATGAAGCACACGGCGGTCGGCCACGAAGACCGCTGGCCGGAAGGGGCAGGTGCATAATGGCTGTAGGCGCACTCCCCCGGCGAGCCGGCTCGCTGGGAATGCCGGCCGCTGGGCCACCTCCGTGAACCTGCCGAACTCCATCACGCTCAGCCGCATTTTCTGCATTCCCATCCTCATCTGGATGTTGTCGCCGCATTTCCCGCATGGCGGCTTTCAGGGCGAGCAGGAAATTGTGGCTTCGCTCTTCTTCGTGCTGGTGTCGATTTCAGACGGAATCGATGGCTATCTGGCGCGGCACCGCGGACAGATCACCACAATGGGGATGCTGCTGGACCCCATCGCGGACAAGCTGCTGATTACCTCGGCGCTGGTGGCGCTCGTCGAGTTCAATCCCCACATCGTGAAGCCCTGGATCGTGGTGGTAGTGGTGGGGCGCGAGTTTCTGGTCAGCGGACTGCGGTCGATTGCGTCCACCGAGGGTTTCACCATTGAAGCCAGCGACGTGGGCAAGCTGAAAACGGTGATCCAGATTGTTTCCGTGGTGGCGGCGACGCTGGACCGCGGCTGGGCGGTATGGCACTGGGGATGGTTCATCGTGCCGGTTCACCTGATCGCCCTGGTGGGCATCTACTACATGACCGGGATCTCGATCCTGTCCGCCATCGATTATTTTGTCGCGTTCTGGCGGAAGATCGAGAGGGCGACGGCGACGCGGCGGCGCACGGATAACGAGCTGGTGTTGAGCCGGCGGAAGAAAGCGGCGCCGGTTGCACACAACGCGACGCACTCGTAAGAGCAGAGTTGAACAGCAACAGGCGGATGGGAAACTCGCATTCTTCTCTCCGCGCATTCCTGAAGCGGCCCTTGAATTTCGTAGCCGGCGGAGAACCGCCGACATCCAAACTCCCAAGGAGCGTGCATGGACCAGGCTGAACGGCCCCCTCTCCCTGAAGCCGCAGAACGCGAGACAGCTTCCGGCCATCCACAGGAAAAGGAACACGAGCCGGCGCTGGGCCGGTTCTCGCGGCGTGCGTTCCTGGCGCAACTGGGCGCGGCCGGCGTGGCCGCGACCGCCGGCACCCTGCACGCGGCAGCGCAGGACGGAATTCCTGAGCAGTCCGATGATGCGAGCGCCGAGCCAGGAGCAATTCCGGTGGCGCTGCTGGTGAACGGCAGGGAATATCGCCTGAGGCTGGAGCCGCGGGTGACGTTGCTGGACGCGCTGCGCGAGCGGCTGCACCTCTATGGAACGAAGAAAGGCTGCGATCACGGGCAATGCGGCGCGTGTACCGTGCACGTGAACGGCCGGCGCGTGAATAGCTGCCTGAGCTTCGCGGTGATGCACCAGGGAGACAGGATCACGACCATCGAAGGACTGGCGCACCACGGAGAGCTGAGCGTGATGCAGCAGGCGTTTGTGGTCAACGACGGCTTCCAGTGCGGGTACTGCACGCCGGGACAGATTATGTCGGCGACGGCGCTGCTGGATGAGCCCATCGGACCGGAAGACGATGACGTGCGCGCCGCGATGAGCGGCAATATCTGCCGCTGCGGGGCCTACGACAACATCGTGGCTGCGGTGCAGGAAGCGCGGAAAACCAGCAAGTCAGCGGGCTAGCGAGTCAGCGAAACGCAGGCAGGCAGGAGAGGCGGATGCAGGAATTTCGCTACAGGCAGGCGAAGACGGTCGAGGGCGCGGTGCGCGCCGGTGGGACGTATCTGGCGGGTGGGACGACGCTCGTCGATCTGATGAAGTTGAACGTGCTCCAGCCCGCCACGGTCATCGATGTGAATCCCCTGCCGCTGGCGCAGTTGGAAGCGCTGCCCGGCGGAGGGTTGCGTATCGGCGCCATGGTGCGGAACAGCGATCTGGCGAACCATCCGGTGGTGAAGCAGCAGTACGCGGTGCTGTCGGAGGCGCTGTTGTCGGGCGCGTCGCCGCAGTTGCGGAACATGGCGACGACGGGCGGGAATCTGCTCCAGAAAACGCGGTGCTACTACTATCGCGACACGAATTACGCATGCAACAAGCGGCAGCCGGGTTCAGGCTGCTCGGCGATCGATGGGTACAACCGCATCCATGCGGTGCTGGGTGGGAGCGCCGACTGCGTAGCGACGCATCCTTCCGACATGGCCGTGGCGATGATGGCGCTGGAGGCGACGGTCCACACCCAGGGACCGCAGGGCGAGCGGGCGATTGCGCTGAAGGATTTTTACCTGCTGCCCGGAACCACTCCGGACAAAGAGAATGTGCTGGAGCCGGGCGAGCTGATCACGCACGTGACGCTGCCGCCGCTCCAGAGCGGGACGCGCTCGCATTACCTGAAGTTGCGGGATCGCGCGCAGTACGAGTTCGCGCTCGCTTCAGCGGCGGTCGTGGTGCGGCTGCGCGGGCGGCACATCGAGCGGGTACGGATTGCGCTGGGTGGCGTGGCCACGCGGCCGTGGCGGTCGCCGGAGGCCGAGCGCGCTCTCGAAGGACGCGAGGCGACGATGGAGAACTTCCGCAAAGCGGCAGACGCCGCGATGACCGGCGCAAAGCCGCTGAAGTACAACGCATTCAAAGTCGAGTTGGCAAAGCGGGCGCTGGTGCGCGCGCTGGAAACGACGACACAAACGGAGCGAGCGGGATGAGCACATCGATCATTGGCGCGGCGGTGAACCGCATCGACGGACCGCTGAAGGTGAGCGGAGCAGCGCAATACGCGGTGGATTACACGCTGGAGAATCTGGCGTATGGCGTCGGCGTACCCAGCACCGTTGCAAATGCGCGCGTGGTGCGCGTGGATGCAGGCGAAGCGGAGCACATGCCGGGCGTGCTGGCGGTGCTGTATCACGGGAACACGCCGCCGCTGTATCGTCCGGCGGAACAACTGGAGCACAGCCGCGCGGGCGAGATTCGGCCGCCCTTCGAAGACGATCAGGTCTATTACTACGGGCAATTCGTCGCGCTGGTGATCGCGAGCACGCTGGAGCAGGCGCAGGCCGCGGCGGACAGGGTGAGGGTGCAGTACGACGTGCGCAAGCCGGTGGTGCTCCTGTCCGAGGCGGCGAAGCCGCAGGGTCCGCCGCGCGTGCACTCGAGCCGCGGCGACGCGGCGGGAGCGTTCGCGAGCGCGGCGGTGACGATCGACGAGACGTACACGATCCCGGTGGAAGTGCATAACCCGATGGAGATGCACGCGACCATCGCGCACTGGCAGGGCGACAAGCTGACCCTCTGCGTGACCACGCAGGGAGTGATGAATTATCAGAAGGTGCTGGCGGAGGTGATGGGAGTTCCGCTGGAGAACGTGCGGGTGATTTCGCCCTTCTGCGGCTCGGGATTCGGGGGAAAGCTGTTCCCCTGGCCGGAGTCGATGCTGGCGGCCCTGGGAGCGCAGCACGTGAAGCGCCCGGTGCGGGTGCAGGTGCCGCGCAGCATGATGTTCACGACGGTGGGGAACCGTCCGCTGACCCGGCAGCGGATGCGGATTGGGGCGACGGCAGACGGGAAGCTGGTGTCGATCCGGCACGACGTGGTGCAGCCGATGTCGATGGTGGATG
The DNA here is from genome assembly GCA_030037475.1 of Acidobacteriaceae bacterium. Lineage (GTDB taxonomy): Bacteria > Acidobacteriota > Terriglobia > Terriglobales > Acidobacteriaceae > Palsa-343. Next base: position 20,093 of record JASHRH010000229.1, on the reverse strand, counting down.
AGTACGTGGAATACTGCACCGGCGTGACCACGATGCTGTACGAATGCCCGAATGTGGAGACTCGGCAGGATCTGGTGCGGCTGAATGTGGGAACGCCGACACCGATGCGCGGACCGGGGATTGTCCCGGGGCTGTTTCCGCTGGAATCGGCGCTGGACGAGCTGGCGGTGAAGCTGGAAATGGATCCGATTGCGCTGCGGCTGAAGAATTACGCGGAGACCGACCCCAGCTCGAATTTGCCGTGGTCGAGCAAGCATTTGCGGGAGTGCTGTCAGACGGGCGCGGAGCGCTTCGGATGGGCGAAGCGGAACCCGAAGATCGGCTCGATGCGCCAGGGCGATGAGATTCTGGGCTGGGGGATGTCCACGGCGACATGGCACGCGGGCCGCGGCGGAGCGACCGTGCGCGTGCGGCTGAACGCGGACGGCACCGCGCGTGCGAGCTGCGCGACGCAGGATATCGGGACGGGAACGTACACGATCTTCGCGCAGGTGGTGTCGGACAGGACGGGGATCGTGCTCGACAAGGTCCAGGTGGTGCTGGGCGACAGCACGCTGCCGCCTGGGCCCACGTCGGGCGGATCGACCACGACAGCTACCGTGCTGCCGGCGATTGCGAAGGCGACGGATCAGGCAGTGCAGCGGCTGCTGGAGGCCGCGCTGATCACACCCGGATCGCCGTTCTTTACCGAAGACCGCGCGAGCCCGCCGAAGCTGGCGATGACGAATGGTTGGGTGCATGAGGTGGACAAGTCGTGGAACAGCGGCGTGCCGTTCGACGAGATTCTGATTGCGCGGCGGCTGGCCGCCCTGGAGGGCGAAGCGACGACGGGGCCGGACATGGCGGCGCAGGAACATTACTCCTTCCACTCCTTTGGCGCGCAGTTCATGGAAGTGGCGTGGGACCCCGGCATCGCGCGGCTGCGCGTGACCCGCGGCCTGACGGTGATCGACGCTGGCCGGATCATCAACAGGAAAGCAGGCAGCAATCAGATTCTGGGTGCGGTGGTGATGGGGATCGGCATGGCGATGTTCGAGGAGGCGATCTACGATCCGCGCACCGGCAAGCCGATCAATAACAACTTTGCGGATTATCTGGTGGCGACGAACGCCGATGTTCCCAAACTGGAATGCATCTTCGTCGAGTATCCGGACTATCATTTGAACGAATACGGGGCGCGCGGCATTGGCGAGATTGGACTGGCCGGCGTGGCTCCGGCGCTGACGATGGCCATCCATCACGCGACCGGCGTGCGGGTGCGCACGCTGCCGTTCCGGATGGAAGATGTTCTCGGCGGCGAGAGGGCGACGATCGTCTGAGCGATGGCGGAACTGTGCAAAATCCTCGAGTTGTGGAAGCGCGCGAGCGCGGCGGGCGAGGAAGTTTGCGTGGCGACTGTGACCGCGGTGGAAGGCTCGTCGTATCGGCGGCCGGGTGCGCGGATGCTGTTGACGGCGAGTGGGCAGCGCGCGGGTACGATCAGCGGCGGCTGCCTGGAAGCGGAAGTCGCGAAGAAGGCATGGTGGCTGACCGAGCGCGACGCGTCGGTTCAGCGCTACAGCAGCTTTTTCGACGAGGACAGCGATATTCCGTACGGCCTCGGGTGCGGCGGAGCGATCCGGGTGCTGCTCGAGCGGGGCGAACCGGCGAAGCAGGCGCTGGGGGCGCTGCGGCGGAGCGCGGAAGAACGCACGGCGCAGGTGGTGGTGGCGAATCTCGGGACGAATCCGGGGACAGAACTGATCGTCGATCAGACAGGAAAGGAAGTTTGGTCGCGTGAGGCGAGCGAGACAGCCCAGACACTAGCCCGGAAGGCTCTGCGCGCGCGGGCCTCGCAATGGCACGCGGATTTGTTTGCGGAATACATCGCGCCGCCGCCGGCGCTGTTTGTTTTTGGAGCAGGCGACGACGCGCAGCCGCTGGTGCAACTGGCGTCGGAGCTGGACTGGCATGTAACGGTGGCGGATGGACGGTCGCATCTGGCGCGGGCGGAGCGATTCCCGCAGGCTGCCGCGGTGAAGCTGCTGGCTGAGGCGCTGCAGGAGCCGGCGGTGGGCGATGCGGCGGTAGTCATGACGCACAGCTATGAGCAGGACCGCGAGATTTTGCGCGCACTGCTGCCACGCGAGCTGCGCTATCTGGGAGTTCTGGGGCCGCGGCGCCGCACCGAGCATCTGGTGCACGCGCTTGCGCCGGAGCTGGAGCTGAGCGCGCAAGAATGTCTGGCGCGCCTGCATGCGCCGGTGGGTCTGGACCTGGGTGGCCACGCGCCCGCGGCGATTGCGCTGTCGATTGTGGCGGAGTTGCAGGCGGTCTTTGCCGGAGTCGCGACGCGCAAAGCCTCCGCGACAGTTCCGGCTTGAGGCGATGAGCGAACAGCATCCCGGCATCGCGGCGGTAATCCTGGCTGCAGGTGCTTCTACGCGGCTGGGAAAACCAAAACAGCTGATCAGGATAGAGAACGAGTCGCTGCTGCGGCGAACCGTGCGGCTCGCCCTTGAATCTGGATGTGCACCGGTGTTCGTCGTCCTCGGCTATGAAGCGGAGCGGATGCGGACGGAGCTCGATGGTCTCGGCGCGATCATCGTAGTGAACGAACAATGGGCCGAGGGCATGGGCTCTTCTCTGCGGCGCGGCATGGAGGCCGTGCTCGCGATGGAGCCACAGCCGGCGGGAGTGATGCTGCTGGTTTGCGATCAGCCGGAACTGACAGTGAATCTTCTGGGCCGCCTGCGGACCCAGCACGGCGCCTCCGAAACCCGGATTACCGCCTCGGGATACGCTGACCGCGCCGGGGTTCCAGCCATTTTCGGCCGGGAATTCTTCGCGGAGCTGATCGCCGTGGAAGGAGATCGGGGCGCAAGAGAGGTGATCCGCCGCCACGCCGATCGGGTCAGCACGATTCCCTGGCCGGAGGGAGAGATCGACCTGGACGAGCCGGACGACCTCGCGAGACTTCAGGAGCCTTAGCAGCACTCAATCGACGACTCATTGACTGCTTGCCAATATTCCTCCCAGCAGCTTCTTCAGCGCCGCGACATATTCGGCGAGGGCGCTGCGGCCGAGCTCCGTCATGCGGTAGAGTGTCTGCGGCTTGCGCAGCACAAACCGCTTCTCCACCGTGACGTAACCGACCTCTTCGAGCTTCATGAGTTGCGCGCCGAGATTGCCGTCAGTCGAGCCCGTTTTCGCGCGCAGCCAGGTAAACTCCGCCTCGTCGACGCCCGCGAGCAGCGAAAGCAGCGCGAGGCGCAGCTTGCCGTGGATCACGGGATTCAACTCCGGCAGCTCAGGCATATCTCTCCCAGTCACGGGAAACTCTCTATTACGAAGTACTCTTTATAATAGAGAATATTATCTGGGAATCTTTTCAGTTATTTTCGATATTGAAGAAATAATTTTTATATTGTCAAAGCAAAATCGTTTTCCATGGCTAACCTTCCGTAGCCGGAAGGGTTGCGCTGTTGCCAGGCGTTGCTGGCGGGGACTAGGATACGGGGCAGTTCAGTGAGGCTCCTCCGCAGTTTTGGTGCCTGCCCGAGCCAAAAAAGCCATGTATACCCCCGGAAAGCTGCTGTTCCTAACCCACTCACAAATCAGCATGCGGAGCGACTTTATATGGCGTGGTATGCCTACTGCATAACAGAAAGACAAGCCTTTCCTGAGTTGCTTCGGCACCGGAAACCAATTCCAATGGAAGCCGTCACCGGAGTGCAGGGAAATCAGGTTTTCCTTTACCCAGCCAGTGATTTAGCGGTTATCGTCAGCGAATATTCCTCAACCGAAACCCTCACCCAGCAGGCCGGCATGGAGCACGCCCGGGTGATCTCCGATTGTTTCAGGACTTCCACGGTGCTGCCGTTCCGATTTGGAACCGTATTTGCGGACGACGAGGCCCTGCGCCGCTCGATTCGCTCCAACCAGCGGCAGTTTGTGACCAATATCGAACGCCTGCGCGGCAAAGCGGAGATGCACCTGAAGGTGGTGCTGGACGACTGCTGCCGCGAGCAGATCCGGCGCTACAATGCGCCACCATCGTCCTCAACCGGACGCGCGTATCTCTCGAACCTGCGGGAGAACGCGGCGCTCCAGCGGGAGCGGCAAACCAAGGCGCGCGCGGTGACCGTGCAGATGCACCGCATGTTCCTGCCCCTGGCGGAGGAGGTAAGCTGCCGGAGGCTGGACACGGGCAAGATGCTGCTCGACATCGCGCACCTGATCGATTCGGGCGCGGTGGAGCGGTACCAGAACAAGTATTCGAGCGCGGCGCTGCTGATGAAAGATTGCCAGATGCAGCTCTCGGGACCGTGGCCGCCGTACCACTTCGTGCACCGGCTGACGCATCACGGCGCGGCGCCGGTGGCGGCGACGGTGGTCGCGCGCCCCGCGGCCGGCCTCGCTGTCTCGGCGTAGACCCAACTTCGCATTTCAGCAAAGAGAAGCCCCGGCGGACCCACGAACCGCCGGGGCTTTCATCGAGGGCGGCAGGGGCAGCAGCGGTTGAGCGCGCGCCCCGCGCGCCTCTTGCCCTATAGACGCGCGGTTTCCCGGAAGGTTATGCCGGACGGGAGCAAGTTGTGAATTGTGAGGAATGATCCCCGGTTTCTCCGCGCCGCGTCCGCGCGACCAGCGCAGTTATGATGGCAGAAAGATGAAAAAGCTTGCCTTCCTCTTCCCCGGACAGAACTCCCAGTATGTCGGCATGGGCCGCGACCTCGCGGACAAGTTTGCGGTGGCGCGGCAGACTTTCGAGGAAGCGGACGACGCGCTGGGGTTTTCGATCTCGAAGCTCTGCTTCGAGGGACCGGACGATCAACTGAAGCTCACGGAATACCAGCAGCCGGCGATCTGCACGGTGAGCGTGGCGGCGCTGCGTGTGCTGGCGGAGAAAGGAGTGACGCCGGCGGTCGTGGCGGGACACTCGCTCGGCGAGTACGCGGCAAATGTGGCCGCTGGGTCGCTGCAGTTTGCTGACGCGGTGCGGACGGTGCGGCAGCGCGGCAAATTCATGCAGGAAGCGGTACCGGCGGGGCAGGGCGCGATGGCCGCAGTGCTCGGGTTGAGTTCGGAGGAAACGGCGCGCGCCTGCGGCGATGCGGCGGCCGAGACGCAGCGGGTGGTCTCGGCGGCAAATTTCAACTCACCGGAGCAGACGGTGATTTCCGGTGAGGCTCCGGCTGTGGAGCGAGCGGCGCAGGTAGGCAAAGACCGCGGAGCGAAGCGCGTGGTGATGCTGCAGGTGAGCGCGCCTTTTCACTGCGCCCTGATGCAGCCGGCGCAGGACCGGCTGGCGGAACTGCTGCGGGCAACGGAGTTCGCCGCGCCGCGTGTTCCGGTCGCGGTGAATGTGGATGCGGCGCTGGTGACGGAGCCCGACGCGTTGCGGCAGGCGCTGATCCGGCAGGTGACGGGCGCGGTGCGCTGGGTCGAATCCGTGCAGCTGCTGATCGCGCAGTCTCCGGCGGCGTTTGTGGAGGTGGGTCCAGGCAGGGTGCTGAGCGGGCTGATGCGGCAGATCGACCGTGGCCAGACGTGTGTGAACGTCGAGGACGAGAAGAGCCTGGAATCAGCAGTCAGTAGCCGGTAACGGCTGGCGCCGAGGGCCGACCATCAGGCTATGGGCCGCTGTACAGCTCCACCGGCGAGAAGCTGATCGTATCGTTCTTGTCGTCGACGAACAGGAAGATGGGTGTTTTACCGCCGTTGATGTCGACGCCAATGATGACGCCATTGCCGGAGTGATGGGCGACGATGATCTTGTGGTTTTTGATCACGCCGTAATCGCTGGCCGGGCCCCAGTCTTTCGTGAATTCCTGGATCGTATAGGGCGCGTATTGCTGCGGGTGCTGCTGCCAGTTGGGATCGTTGTTCCAGATGCCGTAGGCCTTCTGCAGATTGCCGCTCTCCACCGTGTCAAGAAAGGTGTTGATCTTGTGATCGGAGGGCCAGTGCCAGAACTGCCAGGGAATCTGGAGGAACCACAGCCAGGCGCCGATGGCCCCGACGACCACGATAACCGCTGCGACAAGGGAAAGTCGCTGAATGAGGCGCGCCCGGCGCGCATTGTAGGCAGGAGCATCCAGCAGGGTCATTCCGCGCGACTCCTTTTCGACGAGTAGGATGCGAAAAACGAGGGCTCCCTCTTATTCTGACACCGCCGAGGCTCCGGTAGTTTCTGTGGAGCTGCGCCTCACAGCGAATACCGATTCCGGTCCTGGTCGGCGCGGCGTTCGAGTGCCAGCCGGATCAGTCGATCGATGAGCTTCGGATAGGGGACGCCGGAGGCGGCCCAGAGGCGCGGATACATGCTGATCGAGGTGAATCCGGGCAGGGTGTTGACCTCGTTGACGAAGATGCGGCCGTGCGGACCTGGCTCCATGAGGAAGTCGACGCGGGCGAGGCCGGCGCAATCGCAGGCGCGGAAGGCGGCGACCGCCATCTCGCGGACCTGCTTCGTCTGCGTGCGGGTGAGCCGCGCTGGAACGATCAAATCCGAGCCTTCGCTGAGGTATTTCGCCTCGTAATCGTAGAACTCCTTGCCGGGAACGACCTCGCCGGCCACCGAGGCTTCGGGCGCGTCGTTGCCGAGGACAGCGACTTCCAGTTCGCGGGCTTTGCGGGTTTTTCCGCCAACGCCCTGTTCGACGACGATCTTGCGGTCGAACTGCGCCGCGGTCTCGATGGCGGGACCAAGCTCCTTGCTGTTGTGGGCCTTGCTGATGCCGACTGACGAGCCGAGGTTCGCCGGCTTGACGAAAACCGGATAGCGCAGGGCGGACTCGATGTGTGCGCGGACCTTTTTGGGAGCCTGCCGCCATTCGCCGCGCAGGAACGTCACGTGGCGGACAATCGGCAGCTTGGCGGAGGCGAAAAGGCGCTTCATGACGTCCTTGTCCATGCCCGTGGCGGAGCCGAGCACGCCAGAGCCAACGTAAGCGATCCCGGCCAGTTCGAAGAGGCCCTGGATGGTGCCATCCTCTCCGAAGGTGCCATGCAGGACGGGGAAGATGACATCGACGCTGAGGACGTGTTCGGGACCGGAAGGCGCGATCGCTGAAGCTTCGCGCTCAAAGGGAACGAGGGCCTGCGAGGGAACGGGAGGGACCAGGACAGATTCGCCGCGGCGGAGGACGGCGGCGGCCGGAGTTGCGGCGGGATCGCCGGCGCGGAGATGCCTGGGCGGTGTGGACTGACCGGAATTCAGCAGTTGCTCGGCATGCGCGGCGGTGACCCAGCGGCCCTCCTTGGTAATGCCGATGGGAACGACCTCATACTTCTTGCGGTCGATGGCTTGCAGCACGGAGGCAGCCGAAAGAAGCGAGACTTCATGCTCGCCGCTGCGCCCGCCGAAGAGGATGCCGACGCGAATCTTTTTCATGGGTGACGGATTTTCAGAGCTTCTGCGTCCTTTGTCGCTTCATGCAGGGTCGCCGCTCTCTGATGGTCGCAGCGACTCGGACGTCGAGGCTCAGGATGCACCCTCTCTGAAAATGCTGAATGCCATTCTAACGGCTGACTGTGCGGAAGTTGTGGCCTTGGCGCACGGCGCATAAGATCATTTTTTGGCCATGTCCCGCGCGCCTCGCGTCCGTTTTGCCCCTTCGCCCACCGGATATCTGCACGTGGGCGGGGCCCGCACTGCCCTCTATAACTGGCTGTTTGCCCGCCATCTGGGAGGCGTGTTCGTGCTGCGCATCGAGGACACCGACCTGGACCGCAGCGAGGCGCGGCATGAGGAGGCGCTGATCGAGGATCTCCAGTGGCTGGGGCTGGAGTGGGACGAGGGTCCGGGCGTGGAGGGTCCGCACGCGCCCTACCGGCAGTCGGAGCGGCTCGGGATCTATCGCGAGCACACGGAGCGGCTGCAGGCGGAGGGTAAGGCGTACCGCTGCTTCTGCACGGCCGAGCAACTGGAGGCCGAGCGAGTGGCGGCGGCGGCGGAGCATCGTGCGCAGGTGTATTCGGGCCGGTGCCGCGGGTTGGCCGAAGCGGAGTCGGCGCGCCGGGCAGCGGCGGGCGAGCCCTTCGCGGTGCGGCTGCGCATTCCCGATCACCCGCTGCGTTTTCACGATCTGGTGCGCGGCGAGGTGGAGTTTCCGAACGAGACGGTGAGCGACCCGATCCTGGTGCGGTCGTCGGGCATGCCCGTCTACAACTACGTGGTCACGGTCGACGACGCGCTGATGGAGATCACGCACGTGATCCGCGGTGACGACCACATTTCGAACACGCCGAAACAGGTGGCGATTTACGAGGCGTTCGGATGGAAGCTGCCGGAATTCGCGCATCTGTCGACAATTCTGGGCAGCGATCGCGAGAAGCTCTCGAAGCGGCACGGCGCGACGGCGGTGGGCAGCTTCCGCGAGATGGGGATTTTGCCCGAGGCGCTGGTCAATTATCTGGCGCTGCTGGGCTGGGGCGCGGAGGGCGGAACGCGGGAGATTTTCTCGCTCAGGGAGTTGACGCGGGAGTTCCGGCTGGAGCGGGTGACGGCATCGCCGGCGGTCTTCGACTGGGAAAAGCTGCACTGGCTGAACCGGCACTATCTGAAGCAGGCCGAGCCGGCCCGCGTGGAGGAGCTGGCATGGCCGCATTTCGCAGGCGTGGAGCTGCTGCCGGGGTTCGATACGGCAAATTCGGAGACGAAAGCGTGGTTTGCAAAGCTGCTGGCGCTGTTCCTGCCGGCGGTAAGCCAGCTGGATGAGCTGCCGAAGAAGGCCGGGTTTGTGTTTGGGTTTGACCTCAAGGCGGCGCGCGCGAACGCCGAGAACGCGGCCGTGCTGGCGAGCGAAAGCGCACAGAAAGTACTCGCGGCTTTTGCTGCGAAGGTGCGAGCGCACGGAGATGCGGGTGGAGGGCCAGTGACGCCGGAGCAGTTCAGGGCCTGGATGAACGAGGTGAAGGCGGAGACCGGCGCGAAGGGGAAGGATTTGTTCCATCCGGTGAGGATTGCGCTGACCGGGTCACACTCGGGTCCGGAGTTCGACAGGCTGATCCCGATTTTCGAAGAGGGCAGCCGCCTGCCGCTGCCGGCTCACGTGACGAGCGTGCGCGAGCGAGTGGAGCGGTTTCTCGCGGGATGAAGCCAACAGTCGATTTCACTTTTGAGCATTCCTGGCAGGCGGAGATCCTCGCAACTCGGCCGCTCATTCTGCCGCCGCAAAGATTCGTCTACCCGCGCGAAGCGGAAGAGGTGGAGCGCGGAGCGCTGGAAGTCATGGTGCAGCCCGCGGAGGGCGCGTCGTTTCTGGCGACCTTTGCATTGGGATTCGCTGATCCGGCGGCGCCGACGGGGCTGTGGAGTTGTCCGCATCGCGACGAGTTGTGCGCGGTCTCTGGTGGATACGCGTATGTGGTCAATACGCGCGAGCCGGAGCGCTTCACGCATCTGCCGTTTCGTCCGGTGCTGGAGGTGCGGGTGCTCGCGGAGCAGGGGTTGCTGTTATTCGCCGGGCATCATGCGCTGATGGCGTGGGGCGCGGCGGGCCAGGCGTGGCAAACCCCACGGCTTTCGGCGGAGGGCCTGCGCATCGCGGAGGTTCGCGGCAATGCGCTGCACGGCTTCGGGTGGGATCTGCTGACGGATAAGGAAGTGCCCTTCACCGTGGATCTGAAAACAGGGGAACGAAGCTAACTGGCTTTCCGCCTGCGCTGTCGTGCGACATTCTTCCGCAGCGTTTCGTCAATACGCGTTTGCCAGCCAGGCCCCGTTGCGCGGAAGTGTTCAATCACTTCGGGGGAAAGGCGCAGGGAGACGAGCCGCTTCCTGGGCGCCTTTCCGGGACCACGCTGACCGGGTTTGCGGACCCTGGTCCTGGAGAGCCATGCTTCCGTGGCGGCTTCGTCATTCGGATCGTAGGGTCCGTCCTCGGGATCAAATGGAATCGGGGCGTCCTCGCGAATCGCGCGCACGCGAGCCCAGTCAGTTCCGCTCTTTTTCCCGCTCATAGATCCTCCTTTCCTTCCCTGATGCCGTCCGGAAAGAGATCGCTCGAACGTCCTCTCCTCGTTCCACATAAATCAGCGTCAGTACCCGCCCGGCTATCTCGACCATCGCAATGTCAACGAGCCTCTCTTCGTCATTTCGGGACGACGAAAATGTCACTTTGTCCGCATTGTCGTAAACGAGCCACGCATCGGCAAAATCCAGGCTATGTTTTCGCAAATTGGCCGCGCGCTTCGTTTCATTCCAAACGAACGCCATTTTTTCGTAGTTACAATTAAATCAGATCTCCCATCACGCGTCCAGCCTCACTCCGGCTTGATCCGGTAGAAGCTCAGCGCAGCATCTCCCTGCTGCAGCACGCGGGTGCGGAGCAGCGCGCCATAGCGCTCGTCGAGGGCGCGTCTCTTCTCATGCTCGGCGATGACGAGCGCATCGGGTGCGAGCAGCAAACGGCAGTCGCCCCCGAGCAGCCCGAGAACGACCGCATATTGCTCGTCAGCGGCATAAGGCGGGTCGAGGAAAACGAGATCGGCGGTGCAGCCAGCCTCCACAAGGCGCGGGAGAGCGGCGGCGACGCTGCGCGGCTCCAGCGCGTATCCGCCGCGAATGCTGAGCGAGGCGAGATTGCCGCGGATGGCCCGCAGCGACGCCTCAGCCTGTTCGACGAACACCGCCTCGTGCGCGCCCCGGCTCAGAGCCTCGATGCCGACAGCGCCCGATCCGGCGTACAGGTCGAGGAACACGGAGCCGGCGATGCGGGGCGCGAGCACGTTGAAGAGCGTCTCGCGCAGGCGATCGCTGGTGGGCCGCACGTCGAGGCCGCGCGACGCGTGCAGCGGGCGCGAACGGAATTGTCCGGCAATGATGCGCATGGCTTCCGTGGCCAAATCCGGCCGAACCTCTACAATAACGGGAAGGCAGAAGGGAATCGAGATGCGCGCGTGGTCATTGCCCCTGGGACGCTGGTTTGGAGTGCACCTGCGCATCCACTATTTCTTCCTGCTGCTGCTGCTTTTCTGCGCGGTCTCCACCAATCTGGCCGGGGTTTCCGGATGGCGTGGCGTGATGCTGTGGGTGCTGCTGCTGGGTGCGGTGCTGGGGAGGGAGGCAGTGCGTGCCATGACGGCTGCGTATCACGGCCTCACCGTGCGCAGTATTCTGCTGCTGCCGATTGGCGGTCTCTTTTCCTACGCCAGCCCGGAAATGGCGGAGCGGGCTGACAGCGGAGCCACGCAGATAGCGATGGCCACGGCCGGACCGCTCTCGAACCTGCTGTTTGCCGGGGTGGTGGCAGCGCTCATCGTGGGCGCGACCGCGCAGGTGCCCGTTGCGGCCATGCCGCTGGTGACGCCCTCGCACCTCATGCGCTCCACCGTGTGGCTGAATGTGGTGCTGGCGGCGCTGCACGTGATCCCGGCCTATCCGCTGGATGCGGGGCGGCTGCTGCGCAGTGCGTTTTCGAGGACCAGGGGTACGGCGCAGGCCACGCGCGCGGCTTCGGGACTCGGACAAATGGTCGGCATTGCCGCGGTGGTCGTGGGCCTGGCCCTGCTGGCGCTGCCGAACACGCATCTGGCCGGAAGCCTCAGCCCCTGGCTCATCATGGGCGGCTTCTTCATCTTCATCGGCGCGCAGCTGGAAGACCAGGGTGTGCTCTTTCAGAGCGTCGTGGAAACGGTGCGGATGAAGGACATCATGCTGACCGACTTCGACACGCTCTCGCCCTCGGACACATTCTCCGATGCGCTGTACAAGGCCATCCACAGTCTCCAGGACGATTTCCCGGTGGTGCGCGGGCCCAATCTGGTCGGCGTGGTGTCGCGGCAGGGCATCGTCCAGGCAATGCGCAATGAAGGCAACGGCTACATTCAGTCGATCATGTCGAGAGCGTTCCAGGTAGCGCAGCCTGAGGACTCGCTGGGCGTGCTCATCCGCCGCATCGGCAGCGGGCGCCTCTCGCTGATCCCGGTGGCGGAAAGCGGCCGCGTGGTGGGCATCGTGACCTGGCAGAACCTGAGCAGCAGCATGGGCCTGCTGGCCGAGTATCGGCGCCTGGAGCGCAACGGCAATGAGCGAGACTAACGAGACTCATCCGTCGCTCGCCCCCGGTCTCTACATCGTCGCCACCCCGATCGGAAATCTCGAAGACATCACGCTGCGCGCGCTGCGGGTGCTGCGCGGCGTCGATCGCATCGCCTGCGAGGACACGCGCCAGACCCGCAAGCTGCTGGACCGCTACGGCATCTTCACGCCGGTGATCAGCAGCCACGAGCACAACGAGGCGGATCGCAGCCGCGAGCTGCTGGAACAGCTCCGCCACGGCGCGCGCATTGCGGTGGTCACCGACGCCGGCACGCCGGGCATTTCCGATCCCGGGATGATTCTGGTCGCCGCGGCCATTGAAGCCGGTGTCGCGGTCTGCGCCATTCCCGGGCCCAGCGCCGTGCTGGCGGCGCTCGTGGCTTCCGGGCTGGACACGGAGCGCTTTTTCTTCGCGGGCTTTTTGCCGCCGCGCAGGGGCGCGCGCAGGACCGCGCTGGAGGAATTAGCGGCCTCATTCGCGCGGCCAACGACGCTGGTGCTCTATGAAGCGCCGCATCGCATCCTGGACACGCTGGAGGACATCCAGGCGGTGTGGGGCGGCGATTGTCACGTGGCCCTGGCGCGCGAGCTGACCAAAATCCACGAAGAGTACCTCCGCGGCAGGGTCCGCGAGGTGCGCGAGGAGATACAGGTGCGCAACCTGCGCGGCGAGATGGTGCTGATGATCGAGGCGCGCCCGCCTGCCGACGCGGCGAACCATCGACCGGGAAATGTGCGCCAGCGGCTGGCGGAGCTGGAGAGCTCCGAAGGGCTGACGGAGAAGGACGCGCTCAAACGCCTCGCCCGGGAGCGCGGCGTCGCGAAGAGCGAGTTATGGCGCGAGCTGCAGCGGGAAAAAGCGCGCGGCCGCTGATCGCTCTCTGTTTCCGCTTGCTGCCTCGTGCCCGATAATTCCGCACGCCTTCACCCGCTCCTTGCCGCTGCTTTTCGAGCGGTTCCACGGCCCGCAGCCTCCGTCGCCTGCCGCGCCAGTTGCCGGAACGTCTCTCGCAGTTCCGCCGGACTGTGCACGACGATCCTCCGCCCCAGGCTCAGCAGCATCGCCGCAAACAGCTCCAGCCGATCGCGCCCGCAGCGCAGCCGCGTTCCCTCGCCTTCCGGTTCGGTGGCAATCCTCCATGGCGCGAAGCTGCGCTCGGCCTCTTCCGCCGGCATGTCGATCCACACGTCGATCTGGTAGTCCGTCTGCACGAACGGCATGTGCTCCGCCAGGTACTGCCGCGCGTCGAAGTCCGCCGGCCGGCGGAATCTCTCCGCGCACAGCTCCAGGTCCGTCACCCGATCCAGCCGAAAGGTTCGCGGTGCCCGCCGCGTCAGGCAATACCCGATCAGATACCACCGCCCATCCGTATGCAGAGCCGCCCACGGCTCAATCTGACGCTGCGACATCCGCCCGCTATGCGAGCGGTACCGAAACCGCACCCGTCGCCCGCTGCGGATCGCGGTCGCTGCCCGCATCAGCGCCTCCACCGACGTCGACACCACCCATGGTCCCGGCTCGATGGCGACTACGTCCTCCACCGTCCGCAGGCTCTCCCGCAGCGCCGCCGGCAGCACGCGCCCCAGCTTCTCCAGCGCGCCCTCGGTTGCCGGAGCAAACGCCGCCAGGCCCACCTGCCGCAGCGCCCGCAGCCCCAGCGACAGCGCAAATGCCTCCTCATTCGTCAGCAGCAGCGGCGGCAGCTGATACCCAGGCCGCAACCGGTACGCGCCGCCCACGCCCCGCGACGACTCGACCGGAATCTTCAGATCCTTCAGCCGTACAATGTACCGTTGCACCGTGCGCAGGTCCACTTCCAGCCGCTCAGCCAGCTCCGCTCCGGTCACGGATTCGCGTGCCTGCAGAATCTCCAGCACCGTCAGCACGCGCAGAATCGGGTCGTACATGAATATTCAGCCTCGCTCCAATTTACGACATGTTCTGTCGGGAATGTCTCGTAGCCTGTTCTCAACCCAAATTGGGCGACACGGAGGAAATCAACAATGGCAACAGAAACGAAATCCGTCAGCGTGATGACCGCCGACGAATTGTTACAGCATTGGCAGGAGCATCGCCGGCTCACCCGCCGCACCATCGAAGCCTTCCCGGAAGACAAGCTCTTTCAGTTTTCAATCGGCGGCATGAGGCCCTTCGCCGAGCTGGCCTTCGAGTGCATCAACGTGGGCATGCCGGTCGTCAACGGCGTCTCCACCGGCAAGTGGGAGAAGTTCGCGGGCGAGAAACCCACCACCAGGGCCGATCTGCTCCACCTGTGGGACGAGCAGACTGCGGCCATCGATGAGGCGTTTCCGAAGATCCCGCCGCACCGCTTCGCCGAAACCGATACCGCCTTCGGCTTTTACACGAACACCGGCACCGGCATGTTCCAGTACGCCATCGACAACGAGATTCACCACCGCGGCCAGGGATACGTGTATCTCCGCGCGCTGGGCATCGAACCGCCGCATTTCTGGGAGCGCAATTAGCCTTCAAAGCGAATCGCGGATGCCCCATTCTTATCCGGGGCCCCAGCACGCAGGCAGTTGGCATGGTGGGGTGATTGTCGCCGTCGTTGGCGACAGGGTGGGAGGGAAGCTACCTCGCCGCGATCGAGCGCAGGTCCACCAGTTCGATCCGATCGCGTCCGTTCTGCTTGGCCGCGTAGAGGGCGCGGTCGGCCGCGGAAACGAGCTGGTCCGGGCCGGCGTCTTCCTCTGTACCCCAGGTGGAGACGCCAATGCTGACAGTAATGGGGCATGAGGCTCCGGCGGGGACGTCCTTTGCCATCACGGAGCGGATGCGGCCGGCGACCGTGGACGCGCCGGCGGAGCCGGTTTCCGGCAGAAGGACGGCCAGCTCGTCGCCGCCATAGCGCGCGATGAGATCAGTAGGGCGAAGAGCTTCGCCCAGCACCCGCACGGCGTAGCGGAGGCATTCGTCGCCGGCCGGGTGGCCATACGTGTCATTGATGTGCTTGAAGTGGTCGACGTCGATCAGCAGCAACGAGAGCGGCTGGCCGGTCCGCTGCGCGCGTCCCCACTCCAGCGCGAGGCACTCGTCGAAACCGCGGCGGTTGGTGATTCCGGTCAGGCTGTCGAGGAGCGCGATTGCGGAGAGGCGGCTGTTCGACTGTTCCAGTAAGGCCTGGGCCTGCTCTGCCTTGCTTTGCAGCATCGAGGCGCGGAGGCTGTAGAGGATAAAGGCGCCGAAGATGAACGCGAAGGCCGCGGCAAAGTGGCGGACCGCGACTGCGGCGCTCAGGCCAATCAGCGCCAGCGAGAGGAAAACCGGGCGCGCGTTGTCGACGAGGCGGACGAGCACGCGGCGGCTGGCGAAGCTCGACGTAGATTCGATCGCGGCGGGCGCGAAGATCGCGGCGAGGGCCAGCGCCGCGGAGGGAATGTCGTTGAGCGCGTCCATGCCGTTGGTGAGCGTGTATTTGCCGTTGTGATGGTTATAGATCCCGGAGCACAGGGCATAGAGCGAGCAGTACAGCAGAATGGAACGGAAGAAAAAGCGGTCCTCTGTGTTGCGTGTGCCGAGGAAATAGCGCAGCGCGGCGATCAGAACCACGGCCAGGTACTCGGTGTCGTAGGTGTACTCCAGGGGCGCATAAGCGATGGCCTGCGCGGGCTCGCCGCTGAAAGGGAACGCCCCGAAGAGGACGGTGTAGGCGAGGCACGCGCAGGCCGCGGCCTGGAGACAGTCCAGCACGAAGGTGAAACGGAGCAGCATGCCTTCTTCCGGCAGCGTGAGGGCGAGCAGGATCGGAACGAAGGAAGAAAAGAAGAAGAAATCGCCGGCCTGGGCCACGGTGGGCACGGCTTTGAAGAAGATCTCCGCGGGCGCCTCAATGGCTGCGGCGAAGAAGATGAGGAACAGAGAAACGGCAGCCAGCCACCAGTGGGTGCGGACCGAACGAGGGCAGTGCAGTGCCCGCCACAGGCAGGCCAGGGTGGCCGCCAGCGACCAGAACGACCACGACAGATAGGAGATGGTGAACCCGGCGCCGTGAAAGAACGTATTGAGCAGGGCGTGGACAAGAATCATCCCGGCGCTGATGGCAATGAGCGCGGAAGGTCTCATCCGGAATCTCTGTTCTGACTCCAAAGCCGGGCCCGCCTGATGATGCTGTGTACTGGTGAGACTGAGTGTAGCGCAGCGCTGGCAGATTCCGAAGATTTTTGTAACGGACGAATCTTCGTCTTCGGCGGCCCACGCCTTCGGAATCCATTCACTCTCTGTAGTAGAAAAAGCCGTCATCCCGTCGAAACTGACATGCCGTACTACCGCAACCGAGTGCCTGATGGGCGGAGTCGCTCGCGCGCGGTCAGGCCGAGAGGCAATGGAAAATGGAGCTGATAAGTATCTTGCAATCGTACGGCGCCGTTACCAGCGTTGCCCGCCGCTGACTCCCTCCGGCCCGCATCTGCCATCCTTATCCTCCGCGTCGTCTGTGCGCCGCCGCCTGAGGCAGGACCGGATGCGAGAAATCCGCTCGTCCGGATCTGTGCGGGGATACGGCGTAAGCCGTATCCCTACCGCGACACAGCGCCAACAGCCAGTGCGTAAGCACTGTGTTCTTCGGAGGGCAGCAACCAACTTTGAGGGACACGATGCGGACCGCACCACACCGGCAACCCGACTTGAAAGGGCATTGTCACCGTCATCACGGCTGATTTCCTGGCGAAGACTATCGCTTCGTTCCGATGGGTAGACGGTGGTGAAAAGGGATCTAGGTTTCATCCGTCAATTCTCAACTGAACTGCCATCCGATAAACCTTCCAGTATTCGCCTGCGTTCTTCTCCCAGCTAAATTCTGCCGCCTTTTCGAATCCCCGGCGAATCATCTCGTAGTAGCCCTCACGATGCTCCCGGTAGACAGCTAGTGCCTTTCTGAGGGTCATTTCAAGGGCATCTGCCATGCTTCTTGCCCACAGGTTCCTCTTCCGGGCCAGGACATTCGCGCTGTTTGCCGCAAAGTTCTCGATGTTGACAGACGTGTACGAAGACTCGTCCTCCCGATACAGGAAGCCGGTCTCAGCATCAATCACTTGGTCAACCAGACCGCCGGTCCGGCGTGCGACGTTGACCGTCCCGTTTGCCATGTACTCAATGGCCGCACCAAATGGCTCGTAAATAGAGGGCATTATGCCAAACGTGCTGCCTGTTTGTAGTTCCACATATCCCTGCGCCATCCGAATTGGAAACACGACCAGGTTTCCTTTGCAGGTTCCTGCAGACGCTTTCCGAAAGCAGTCGAGGTCAGAGTCTCTGATCGCTAAGGGCGTCAGAACGGCTTTGATTTCATCCGGTGCAAAACGTTCCAGAGCCTCGATGAGGATGTCATATCCTTTCTGCATCGGATCGAGTCGCCCGCTCATAACGATGATCGGAACATCATCGGGAAGCTTCAGAATGCTATTCTCTCTGTATGTCAGCTCTCCGAATCGTTCCGGCGGCGCGTATTCGTGCAGGACTTTCAGGAGCGATCTTCGTGCTTCCTGTTTAGTTTCACCTATTTCTTGTGTCGTATGCCCTTCGCGTTTGGGGAACATGCTCGAGAATCCTACAAATGGACCGTTATTAATCCCCACAACTCCATTGCTGAACAGGTGCTGCAAGTGCGGAGCAAAGTGCTCGGTCTGTAGAATGTCCGACGTGAGCTCTTGGGCAAAATGCTCACTGACAGTCGCCACCGGCGCATCCACGAGAGACAGCCCGATCTGGTAGGCAGTGAGTCCATCTCCAGCGAGCCTCTCGACGGATTGCCTGCACGACGAGTCCGTCACAATCTTCTGTAGTTCTTCCATGGGCATGAAGCAATCGTATGGATTGTGCATCGTCTGCACAATCGCACAGGACTGCAAGGTTCCTCTGAGCATTGCTTCCTTGGCGGTGAATGCGGTCAGGGTCGTTTGCCACTCTTGGAGGTGTAGGACCACGTCCTCCACCAACCCAAGGGCCTCAAGCGCGGCTGGCACTGCCGCGCAGAAGAAGAGCGCGCTTTCCCGCATCCTCCGTTCATTTTCTGCAGCGCTGCTCTCCACATAGATATAAGGATCCCTCAGCGGATTCTTTGCACCGAAAAAGCCCTCTGCCTTCACATAGTATTCAAACAGCGAACCCACGCGCGGAACAGAGTACGACCACGTGCTGCGGAGAAGCTCGGCGTCGATTAAGCTTCCCGAGAACGGAACCCGAAACCGAATATTCGTGGACTCCAGCCGTTGAGCGTCCATAAGAAATGGATAGAACGGCGTCATTAGGGATGCAGACTCAAGTTGGTTTGTCTCTCTCAGAAACGGAAGGGTGTTGACAGCGACAGCCGCCAGTCCTCCGCTCCTTGCGAATCGGTTCTCAAAGGAGCAGAAGACTAGGTGCCGCAGGCGGGTTGAGCAGAGCTTTTCTCGCAGGGCTGTGGCCCGCGGGCCGAACAGAGCGTTTGCGAAAGAGAAATCTCTTTTTCCCCTTGAACGATCTAAAAACATGGAATTATCCTCATGGTTAAGCATTCGTGAGAGAGGCATTACCATTCATTTGTTTTTTCCGCTCATCGGCATGATGCTTGGCGTGGCAAACCAGCAGGAGCTCCCCAACTCTCTTTTTGTGGAACAACATCACGATGTGTGTTTGTGCCCACGACATTCCAAACAACATAGCGGTGCTGATGGATAGCTGGATCGCATAGAACCACGCGCTTTCTCTGAAATGAATCGAATCATACCAATCCCAGGAGAGGACGTGCGGCAACAGTAAGGCCGCCAGGGTCAAAATCCAGCAGGCTCCAACAGCCCAGCTAGTCGTTCGAATAGCAAGCCATGTGCCCGACATAAGGCGAACATGAGCTTCCTCGGAATTGACCGTAGCCGCGAGATCAGGGCAGTACAGGGCGATATCTCCTTTCCACATGTTCACCCTGGAGTTGCTGCACTTCTGAGGAGTCTGGTCTGTCCAGGTTACGTGCTCGCGTAGCTCATCATGGCCCAACAATTCCAAAAAGGTGCCAAAGCCCCAATAGGGGAATGCATCCTTGTAAGCTCTGCCGTCCTTTTCAACTTTGTTGTCCATTCGATCTGGGGACGTTACGAAACTAGCATTTCCATTCTTCTGCATCCAGCCCACGCTGGCTCGATCCAGCCCATCGGGAGAGGTTAGCCGCAGAATATAGCCCGCAACGTAGGAAAGAACGGCGAACATAGCGATTGAGAAATGAACGCAAACAGTTGCGATGTTGACCCAGTGCGAGTCTCTTGGCCAATGCATCGAGACGGAGTTGCCGGATAGGTTAAGCAAGACAGCCGTCATTGGGAATAAAAATCCGAACATTGCCAATCCGATCAGCAATGCTCCTGGAACCGCCACTCCAAGAAGATTGATAATCCCAATACCAAAATTTCTCAGGAAATCGGCCATGATGACTCTCCGGATGCTGCGACATATGGCGTTTGGGGGTAAGGGATGGAATATCGTATCAGGAAACCGAGCCAGCCCGTTAAAAACGGCCAGCCGCCAGCGGCAGCACGTGCGCACGGATTTGCTGCTAGGAACGGCCCGGCGGGGTAGCGGCAAACAAAGCCGAAAGCCTGCCCTGAGCGAGGGAGCAAAGCGACCGAGTCGAATGGGGACCTGCGGTTCCCTCTCGACAATAGGAACCGGGTTACCTCCGTACCCTCCGCCCCTCCGATTTCCCTTGCCCCAATTTCTCTCACCTTCTACCCTGAAATCGAGAAGCTCTGTCCTCGCGGCAGAGCTTTTCCCTTTCACGCCCTCAGGGGCGGCTCGACCGGGGTCCCCAACGCGCTTGCGCGGTGGGGTGGTAGACAGATCTTTCTCATCTCGGCGAACACCGGGTGCCTCACCTTGATCGCCGCTGGAGCCTGCCCTGAGCGAGGGAGCGCAGCGACCGAGTCGAAGGGGCAATAGGGTGGGTATCACCACCTCCGCGGCGACGGCCGATTCCCCCCAATCCGGCTCACATGCCGCGTTAACTGGAAGGTAACGGGGATGTCAAATCGGTAACGAGCACGAAGTCTCATGGAATCTGTCAGGTACCAAAACACC
>JASHRH010000228.1 GCA_030037475.1 Acidobacteriaceae bacterium | reverse complement strand
GAGAAGGCGGTGGATGGTTTGGGAAATACGCAGATGATTTACCAGGACAAAACTCAAAGCGCGGCCATCGACGACAGATCGACGGACGGAAAATACGCGATCTACGATACAGCCAGCAGCCCGGCAACAACCCAACTGTGGGTTCTGCCGCTTTCCGGCAGTGCAAAGCCCTTCCCCTTCGTGCAGGGCAACTTTGGCGCCGCATCCGCGCAGTTTTCGCCGAATGGACGTTATGTGGCTTACAGTTCCGGCGAAACGGGAAGAATGGAAGTCTACGTCCAGACCTTTCCGGAGCACAGCGGCAAATGGCAGATTTCGGTGTCCGGCGGAGTGCAGCCGATGTGGCGGCACGACGGGAAGGAACTGTACTATTTGACGCCGGACGAGAAGCTGATGGCCGTGGATGTGGATACGGTCTCGACGGCATTTCGGGCCGGCATTCCCAAAGAACTCTTTCAGGCTCAACTGGTGCCCGCTTCCTTTTGGCGGAACATCTATGTGCCATCGCCGGACGGGCAGCGCTTCCTGATGGTTGCACCTGCCAGTCAGGCCAAACCGCAGCCAATGACGGTGGTGATGAACTGGCCGGAGCTTCTGAAGAGAAGCAACTAGCTTATGAGCATTCCGTGATGACTTTGGTACCGTTGGAGCGCCGCTATCGCCCCGCCGAATCCAGCCAGTCGGCCAGCTCGGCGTGGCCACGCTGACGCGCGTAATGAGCCGACGAATTGCCCTGATGATCCGTCTGCGCGGGATTGGCGCCGCGAGCGACGAGCAGTTCCGCAGCCTGGCGGCGTCCGGCTGAAGCGGCGGAGTGCAGCGGCGTGAAGCCTCCCGCCTGCGTGGCATTCACAGCCGCGCCGGCATCGAGGAGCAGACGAATCGTCTCCAGGTCGCCAGACAGCGCCAGCGCGGCATGCAGCGGCTGGTTCTGCTGCGGGTTGCGGGAGACGGCGTGGACGTCGGCGCCACGCTCGAGCAGGAGACGAACCGCGTCCGGACCGGCAAAGGCCGCAGCCAGATGCAGCGGAGTCCAGCCATCGCCGGAGAAGCTCTGGAGGGCGGCGGGATCGGCGTCGAGGAGCACGCGAAGACGGAGCAGATCACCGAGGGCGGCGGCCTCGAAGATATCGAGATCGGGAAGGCAGACGCGAAGGACATCGCGCATCACGGTCTGGCGCGTGTAGACAGTCCAGAGCAGCGCGGAAACGCCCTGGGCGTCGCGCGCGCCGGCGAGCTCGGGATGAGCTTCCACCTCGGCCGTAAGCTCGGCGCTCTGGCCACGGCGGATCATGTCAAAGACGCGAGTGCTCATGAGGCAGACGAATCGTACTCTCGGCCGGGCAAAGTTCGGTTGAGCAAGCGCAAACTACAGACGCAAAAGAGCCGCGGCCCGGAACAACCGAGCACGCGGCCCCGATGGCTCTTCAGCGGCGGCGACCCTTTTTTGCGGACTTCTTCCCGCCTTTTTTCCCGGCTTTCTTTGCTGCCTTCTTCGCCGATTTCTTCGCTGCTTTCTTTGACGCCTTTTTCACGGCCTTTTTCCCGCTCTTTTTCACGGCTTTCTTCGCGGCCTTTTTTGCGGGCGCCTTCTTCGCGGCTTTTTTCGCCGGAGCCTTTTTCGCAGCCTTCTTCGCCGGGGCTTTCTTCGCAGCCTTCTTTGCGGCCTTCTTTGCTGGCGCCCGGGTCACAGGTTTGGGCGGCGCCGGAGCTTCGATCACGGGTGTGCTCTCCTCTTCGTCCGCCATGTCGTCGTCATCCGAGGAGACGGTCGTGGAAACCTCTTCTTCCTCCTCGTCCTCGCTGAAGCCGTCCTGCAGATCATCCACATCATCGGCTTCGGGTTCGAATTCACCGTCCGCGCTTGCATAGAACTTCCAGGTATCCTGCATCGATATGCCCTCCGGGCTCCGAGTCAGTGTGGGTACCGCTTTATGAGTATGCCAGAAAACCGGCAAAACTCCGCCGCGCGGATTATAGCAACAGGATGTGCTCCGTTGCCAATGGAGGCCGCGCAGGAACGAAATGCGAACTTGCCGTGCCAAAATAAGATGCAACGGGCCGGCGGAGGACATATTCCGCCCGGCGCGGGGAGCCCCACGGCCATGCAGATGGACATCATTACGATCTTTCCGGAGCTTTTTACCGGGATTTTTCGCCAGGGGGTGGTGGGCCGGGCGATCTCCGAGGGGCGAGTCGGGATGACGGCCCATGATCTGCGCAGCTTTACCCACGACCGGCACCGCACCGTGGACGACCGGCCCTTCGGCGGCGGGGAAGGCATGGTGCTGAAGCCGGAGCCGCTGGCCGAGGCGGTGGAATCGCTGGGAATTCCGGCAAAGGGAAAGCGAAACCGGGAGCAGGTGATCCTGTTGTCAGCGCAGGGGAAGCGGTTCACCCAGGCAATGGCTCGCGAGCTGGCTGGTCTGGACCGGCTGGCGCTGATCTGCGGGCGCTACGAGGGCGTGGACGAGCGAGTGAGCGAGCTGCTGTGCGACCGCGAGCTTTCTATTGGCGATTACGTCCTTTCCGGCGGGGAGCTGGCGGCAGCGATCGTGGTGGATTGCGTTGCGCGGTTACTGCCCGGCGTGCTGGGAAACGAGGCGTCGAGCGAATACGAGAGCTTTGGGCCACCGGATGCCGGGACGAGCGAGGCGGAGGGACCGCGCGTGACACACGGAGCGGGCGGGCTGCTGGATTATCCCCACTACACGCGGCCGGCGGAGTTCATGGGGGTGAAGGTGCCGGAGGTGCTGACGCAGGGGGATCATGCGACGATCCGGCGCTGGCGCCGGGAGCAGGCGCTGAAGAAGACGCTGCGGAACCGGCCGGACCTGCTGCCCAACGCGGATCTGATGCAGCCGGACCTGGAGTTTCTCCATGACCTCGGGTACGACCCGGTGCGCTGAGTTAGTCCGCGGCGCTTGTTCGGGTGCGATGGAACCTGCTCAGCAGCGTCTGCAGCATAATGTAGAGCACCAGGATAAAGAACAGATTCAGCACGGTGGAGACGAACATGCCGCCGATGATAGTGGTGCCCACGGACTGACGGCCAATCTTACCCGCTCCGGAGGCGACGGCCAGAGGAATGACGCCGAGGATAAAGGCGAATGAGGTCATCAGGATGGGGCGCAGGCGTAACTCGGAGGCCTCGATGGCCGCGTCAACGATAGAACGGCCCCTGGCGCGGAGCTGCTCGGCGAATTCGACAATGAGAATCGAATTCTTGGCGGCGAGGCCGATGAGCATGACCAGGCCGATCTGGACGTAGACGTTGTCGTCGAAGCCGCGCCACGAGACGGCGAGCAGCGCGCCGAGGACGGCGGTGGGAACGGCGAGCAGAATGATGAACGGCAGCGCGAAGCTCTCATAGAGAGCGGCGAGCGTCAGGTAAACGACGACGATGCCGAGCGAGAAGATGATGAAGATCTTGCCAGCGGATTCGATTTCCTCGAGGGCGAGGCCGGTCCACTCATAAGCCATGCCGTGCAGCATGGTGTGGCCGGCGATGTCTTCCATGGCGTGCAGGGCGACGCTGGTGCTGACGCCGGGCGCGGCGGAACCGTCGATTTCCGCCGAACGGAAGAGATCGTAGTGGCTGATGACCTGCGGGCCTGAGGTGTTTTCGATGGTGACCAGATTGCCCAGGGGAATCATTTGCCCGCTGTCGGAGCGGACGTAGTACTGGCGAAGGTCGGAGGCATTCTCGCGGTACTGCTCGTCAGCCTGCACGTAGACGCGGTAATTGCGGTTGTTGAAGTCGAAGTTGTTGACGTACTCGGAGCCCATGTAGACGCCCAGGGCGTCGGAGATCTGGCTGAAGGGAACGCCGAGAGCCTGAGCCTTCTCGCGATCGATGTTCACCAGCACCTCGGGATCGTTCGAAGTAAAGCTCGTAAACATGCCGGTAAGATTTTTGTTCTGACTGCCTTTGGCGACGATCATGTGCGCCGTCCGGTCGAGGTCGGAAAGAGTGTTGCTGCCGCGGTCCTCGAGCTCAAACTGGAACCCGCCGAACGAACCGATGCCGGAGATGGCGGGCGGCTGCAGAGGGACGATGAGCGCGCCGGGAATCATGAACAATTTCATGCGCAGGCGGTTGACGATGGCATCGGCGGAGTCCTGCGGTCCGGTGCGCTGCTCGTAGGGAGCGAGCGCGCCGAAGATCATGCCGTAATTGGGGGCATTGCCGGAGAAACTGAAGCCGCCGATGGCGAAGGAGCCGGCGATGTCTTTGTCCTGACTGAGGACGGCGATCGCTTCGTTTTCGATGTGCGTGGTGTAGGCGAGCGAGGCTCCCTGCGGCGCCTGAACCAGAATCATCAGAAAGCCCTGATCCTCTTCCGGCACAAAGGCGGTAGGAACACGGGTATATTCCCAGCCCGTGGCCGCGAGGCCCGCGAAAAAGAGCAGGAGCATGATCCAGCGGATCCGGAGGACACCGTGGATGGTGCGCGCATAGCCGGAGCCAAGCGCTTTCACCGAGCGCTCAGCCATGTGCAGCAGCGGGTGCTTGCCTTCATCCCGCCGCAGCAGCAGGGCCGAGAGCGCGGGAGAAAGAGTCAGCGCGTTGAAAGCCGAAATGGCAATGGAAAAAGCGATGGTCAGCGAGAACTGCCGATAAAGAATACCGGTGGTTCCGGGGAAGAAGGAGACAGGAACGAAGACAGCGATCAGGACAAGCGAAGTCGCGACGACAGCGCCGGTGACTTCGCGCATCGCCACGGAAGCGGCATGGTGAGGCTCGCCCTCGCTCGCTGAGATGTGGCGCTGGACGTTTTCGATCACAACAATCGCATCGTCGACGACCAGGCCGGTGGCCAGGGTGATGCCGAAGAGCGTGAGCGAATTGATCGAGAAGCCGAAGATGCTGATGAAGGCGAAGGTGCCGACGAGAGCGACGGGAATGGTGACGGCCGGAATCAGCGTCGCACGCCAGTCCTGGAGGAAGAAGAAGATGACGGCGATGACGATGATGATGGCTTCGATCAGGGTCTTGATCACCTCATGGATCGAGGCGCCCACGACGGTGGTTGTATCCCAGCCAATGGCATACTTAATGCCGGGCGGGAAGGATTTGGACAGACGATTGAGCTCGGCGATCACATCGCGATCCACCTGAAGCGCATTGGCATTGCTGAGCTGCTGCACGCCGAATCCGACGGCAGGCACCCCATTGAGTGTCAGCGTACTGTTGTAGGTCGACGCCCCCAGCTCCGCATGCCCGACGTCCCTGATCTGCACGATGCCGTTGGGAGTGTTCTTGACGATGATGTTGTCGAACTGCTGAGGGGTGGTGAGGCGGCCAACAACGTTAACGGAAATCTGAAATGCCTGTCCGGGATTGGAAGGCGGGGCGCCCAACTGGCCGGCGGGCACTTCGATGTTCTGCTGCTGCAGAGCCGTGATGACGTCGGTTGCGGTCAGGTCGCGGGCCGCGAGCCTGACCGGATCGAGCCAGATACGCATGGCATACTGGCCCGCGCCGAAGATCACGACATCCCCAACGCCCGGCACGCGCTTGATCGCGTCCTTGACGTACACGTCGAGGTAATTGCTGAGGAAGAGATTGCTGTATTGGCCGTTTTCGGAATAGAGGCCGCCCCCGAGGACGAAATTGCTGTTGGCCTTGGTGACGGTAATGCCGGTCTGGTTGACCGTGGCCGGCAGCTGCCCGCTGGCCGACGTGACGCGGTTCTGCACATCGACCGCGGCGATGTCGAGGTTATAACCGGTGTTGAACGTCGTAGTGATCGTGCTGGAACCGTCGTTCGCGCTGGTGGACTGGATGTAGCGCATGCCCGGGACGCCGTTGATGGCTTCCTCGAGAGGGATGGTGACAGCGGATTCAACCTGCTGCGCGTTGGCGCCAATGTAGTTACTGGTGACGGTGACCTGCGGAGGCGCGAGCTGAGGATAGAGGGAAACGGGAAGAGTGGGGATCACCACCGCGCCCGCCAGGATGATGAGCAGCGCGCAGACCGTAGCAAAAACCGGGCGATGAATAAAGAAGTCGACCAAAACCGAGCCTCGCAGTTCCTGGTTTCGTGATGTCAACCCAAAGCAGCGTTATGAAGCTGCGCGCCCGGCAGCGTCCGGCGGCGCAGAGGGCAACGGAATGACGGGCGCGCCGTCGACCAGGAGCTGCGTGCCCGAGACGATGACCTCATCGCCATTCGTGAGGCCATTGAGCACGGCGTAGTCGTTGCCTACCGTGGCGCCGAGGGTGATCGCCTGCTGATGCGCGACGTATTTCCTGGGTCCCGCGTTCCGGACGGTGAAGACGAAGGCCTGGCCGCCGAGGCGCGAAACCGCAAGCACCGGGACGACGGGATGCGGCGCCGTGCCCCAGATCACGCGCGCCTCCACGAGCTGAAGGTTGCGGATCTGGCTGGAATGCACCGGAGCCTTGACCAGGATGCCCTGGAGGGCGTCGTCCACCTGAGGCGAGACGAAATCAATGGCGGTGGTTTCGATGGGATTTCCGGCACTGTCGAGGATCTGGACGGGAAGGCCGCTGCGCACTTCGGACGCGTGCTCGGTGGGGACGTAGATGTAGGCTTCGAGATCGCCGTTCGCGTCATCGGTGGTGAGCATCGTCGTGGGGGTGACGTAATCGCCGACATGCACCGGAATGTCGCCGATGATGCCGCTGAACGGCGCGGCGACGTGATAGTAGCCGAGTTCCTGCTGCTGGGTGCGGAGAGTGGCGACCGAGGATTCATAATCGGCTTTGGAGTTGGCATAGGCCTGCTGGGCCTGATCGAGGGCGTCCTTGCTGACGATGCCGTCGGCGAAGAGCCTGCGCTCGCGGTTGTACTCGGTCTTGTCGTAGCTGTAGAGGGCGAGCTTCTGCTGGGCCGTCGCGGCCTGGGAGGCGACGGTGGCCTCCTGCCGGGTGGGGTCGATTTCCATGAGCGGCTGACCGGCGCGGACGTGCTCGCCCGATTGCACCAGAATGCGCGTGATGTTGCCGCTGACCTGGGGATTGATGGTGGCAGAGCGGCGGGATCGGATGGTGGACACGTACTCGTCGGACTGCGCGATGGGCTGCGCCTGGATGGTGATGGTGTGCACCGGCATGGCGGGAATTAACGCCGCCGAGGCTTTGGGCTGAGATTTGCCGCATCCCGCGGCCACGAGCAGCGCGGAGACGGAAAGAACGGGGAGGACTGCTCCTGTCTTCAAAAGCGAAACCTCGGGCACGGGCGAACGTCTGGAATTAAAACTTCAAATGACGGAGACTTCTCAGGATACAGGAAGAGCGGAGGAAGCATGGTTGCTGTACTTTCCCCACAGCCCAGGGATCCACTGGGAATCGGCTCATTGGATTCAGTCACGACTGCGGAAGCTTCATGAAAATGCGAGATCGCCGAGCGAAGAGAAATACGCATGAGACGGAGGCTCGGTTCACGAAGCGAGTCGGACACAGGTTCCCAAAAACAGGGCGGGCTGCCCGTTTCCGGACAGCCCGCTCGATTGCGCCCTCAAAGTCTCGCCGGCAGTTGGACCCGCCAGCGTTCGGAGCTATGGGGCAGGGTTTGCGTGGCAGGAAGAACTCCTTCTCCCTGCCGGCTCAGCCCGCTCTCATTTCGCCTCCATAGAAGGTATTCACCCATTTGAGATGTCCTCCCAGATGGTCGATGTATTCGAGCAACGGCCCTGGAGGCAGACACTCGGCTCGAGTCACCCTCCCCGTGTTCTGTTGCGGGTCACGAATTCCATCGCGCTTTCGTGCCGATTCAGCGGGTTTCGTCCGTGTTCCGGACATCCATCCTCCTCTTTCGGGTTTCAAGCATTTACCTCCTCTACGTATTTCGATAACGTGAAAGCCCGAGACGTTGCCACTTTCTCAGGATCGAACGGCAGACGGGCTGCGCGGGCGGACTTTGAACCAAATTGGCGAGCCTTCAAAACCAAAAGCTGCACGGATTTGGTTCTCGAGGAAGCGCTCGAACGAAAAATGCAGCTTCACGCCGCGATCGGTGAAGAGGATGAAAGTCGGCGGAGCGACGGCGGCCTGGGTCATGTAGAAAATGCGGATGCGCTTCGCCACAGGGACGCTGGCCCGCTGGAAATCGATACGCTCGAGGAAGCGGTTCATCTGGCCCGTGGATATGCGCTTGCGGCGCTCGGCGGCGACGCGGAGTACGGTGTCAAGGACGCGCGAGATGTTGCGGCCCTCCGTGGCGGAGACGAAGAGAACCGGCGCGTAGCTGAGATATTTGAGGACGGAGCGGAGCTGGCGCTCAAAGATGGCTTTGTCGGCCGGAGGTTTGCCATCCGTCCGTCCGGTCGTCACGAGATCCCATTTGTTGACGACGATGACGATACCGCGGCCGCTCTCGTGGGCGTAGCCGCCGATGGTGGCGTCCGAGGCCGTCACGCCTTCGGTGGCGTCGATGACGAGCAGAGCAACGTCGGCCTGCTCGAGATGGCGGCGAGCCATCACGACGGAGAGCTTCTCGGCCATCAGCTTCGTCCTGCCTTTGCGGCGGATGCCGGCCGTGTCCACGAGGCGGAGCTGATGACTCCTGTAGTCCATGAGCTCGTCGACGGCATCGCGGGTGGTTCCGGCAATGGGCGAAACGATGGCGCGCGAAGTACCGGTGAGCGCGTTGAGCAGCGTGGACTTGCCGACGTTGGGCCGACCGATGATCGCAATGGAGGTTT
>JASHRH010000227.1 GCA_030037475.1 Acidobacteriaceae bacterium | reverse complement strand
CGGAAAGTGTGCCAGGATCGGGGAGATGAGAAAGGTTCTCCTCCTGCTGATGGCTTTGCTGCTGGCCGCGCCGGCGTTCGGCGTGAAGGCGCTGAAGCATCATCCACACCCGGCCGCGCACCACGCGAAGAACCAGCAATACCCGAAGAAGCGCGGGAAGAATCCGCAATTTCAGCATTCCAGCGTGCGCAAAGAGCGTCACAAGCTCAAGGAAGATCACCCGAAGAATCAGAACCTGCCGAAGCCGAAGAAGGCGAAGCGGGGGAAGAAGCTCAAGGGCTGAGGGATTACGGCTATGGCAACTCAACGGCCTTGACCCAGGCTGACGCTTTGGGTATCTCTGGAGGCATGAGCGCCACAACGAACTCTGCCATTGAGATGGATCCGCGCTATCCGATCGGGAAGTTTCGCCGGGCGGAAGCGAACCTGACCGACCATGCAGCAGCCATCGCGGAGCTGACCGTGCTGCCGGAGAACCTGCGCGCCGCTGTGAATGGGCTAAGCGAGGCGCAACTGGAAACGCCGTACCGCGAAGGCGGCTGGACGGTGCGGCAGCTCGTCCATCACGTGGTGGACAGCCACATGAACTCGTACATTCGCATGCGGCTGGCGCTGACGGAAGACTGGCCGACGATCAAGCCGTACGACGAGAAGCTGTGGGCGCAGCTTTTCGATGCCAGCACGGCTCCTGTCGAGCTCTCTTTGAATCTGATTGCCGCGCTGCACGCACGCTGGGTGTTGCTGCTTCGCTCCCTCACGGATGAGCAGTGGCAGCGGGGTTATGTGCATCCGGAAAACGGCCGCCAGACGCTGGCCGAGGCAGCGGCGCTCTACGCGTGGCACTCCCGCCACCACGTCGCGCACATCACCGAGTTACGAAAGCGTAGAGGCTGGTAGGGTTTTCCTTGCTCCGGCCGCCTGAGGCGCGAAAGATCGGGGCAGATGTCTGCCGTTTCTGCAGCAGCCGAACCCGCCGTGCTGGCGCGCGCGCTGGAGGAGTTCCTCGCCGCGTGGCCTGGCGCCGCCGTCTTTGAAGACGGGCGGCTGCTCTTCGATCTGCGTCTGGCGCGCTGCTCGGTGACCGCGGAGCACGGTCGCTGCCTGCTGCATTTGTGGTCGGACGAGCGGAACGTGGTGCGCACGGTGACAGCGATTACGCCGCGGCGCGAGACGCTGCGCCTGGAGACACGCCGATTCGGACAGACGAAGACACAGACGCTGACGCTCCAGCCCGATCCGGACTGCCGGACGCCAACGGCGCGGGACACGGCGCGCAAAAAATATCAGCGCGGGCTGGAGCGGGCGCTGGCCGCCGCGTTTCCGGAATGGAACGTGCAGAATTTCCGCTCGGCGATGGACCTCGAGAACAGCTTTGGGCCGGCGTATGCGCGGGGCATGCTGGTGCGCGGACAGGCAGCTTGGGCGGTGCTGGGGGTTGGGCCGGAAGAGCCAGCGGCGACAATTGAAGGCGCACTGACGCTGGGGATTCTGTGGCTGGCATTCTGCCGCGAGCATGGCGACGGACGGCGGGTGTTTCAGGGGCTGCGACTGGTGGTGCCGTGCGGGTCTGCGGCTGTGCAGCAGAGCCGCATGATCTGGCTGGATCGCGCCGCGGCGCAGTGGGAGCTGTATGAGCTGGACCCGTCGAGCGGGGAGATCACGGCGTGCGTGGTCGCGGATACGGGGAATCTGGCGATTGAGCTGGTGCACGCATTCGATCCACAGGCGGCGCTGGAGCGGTGCACGATGGGCGTGGATCAACTACGGTCGATGCTGCCGGCGGAGCTGCTGACGGTGACGGAGATCCGGCCTCGAAGCGCGACGGAGATTTCGTTTGCGCTGCATGGCCTGGAATACGCGCGAGTTCAGCACGAGCTGGCGCCGGGGTCGTTTACCCGACGAAACGAGATTGTCTTTGGCGCTGGGCCAAGCGAGACGGTGCTGGACGAAACGACCGAGGATTTGTTCCTCGACCTGGTGGATCGATTATTTCGCGCGCGGTACGCAGCGGGGTCGGCACGCGATCCGCTGTACCGGCTGCAGCCGGAACGCTGGCTGGAGTCGAAACTTCGGGCGGATTTGTCGGTGCTCGATCCAATGCTGGGCGGAGGGGCGGTGTACTCGCAGGTTCCGGCGTTCGCGTCGGCCAGCCGTACGCTGCTCGATCTGCTGACAGTGACCCGGCCGGGAAGGCTGGTGGTGCTGGAGCTGAAGGCGGACGATGATCTGCACCTGCCGTTGCAGGCGCTCGATTACTGGGCGCGGGTTCGGCAACTGCATCGCGTAGGCGAGATGGGGCGGCAAGGGTATTTCCCGAGCGTGGAGCTGGCAGGCGATGATCCGCTGCTGCTGCTGGTTGCGCCGGCACTGCACATCCATCCGGCGAATGAGACGGTGCTGCGGTATCTTGCGCCCGCGGTGCCATGGGAGCTGATTGCTCTGGACGAGCACTGGCGGGAACAGTGCCGAGTCGTGCTGCGGAAGCACAGCGCAGTTCGGTAGAGCAGGGCCAGCAAGAGGCAAAGAAAAGCGGGACACGGAAAATTCCGTGTCCCGCGGTGACAGTTTCCAGGTTTTACTGCGGCTGAACGACGAGGTACACCGTCATGCCGTTCCGGTAGATGAGCAGTAACGCCGGCTGATCGCCGATGCCGGAAGCAGCGGCCTGATACTCATCCATGGTGTGCACCGGCTTGTGATTCACTTCCTCGATCACATCGCCCTGCTGGATGCCGGCGACAGCAGCAGCGCTGCTGGGATCGACGTTGCTGACCACCACGCCCTGAATGTCCGAAGGCAGGTTGAGCTGTTGTCGGATATCGGGTGTGAGCGACTGAACTTCCATTCCCTGGAGCGCTGCGCCCGGTCCTGCGCCGGTGGCCGACTCACCCTTGCCGATGTTCGGAAGGGTGCCGAGGGTCACGTCTTTCTGGATCGTCTGGTGATTGCGGAAGATGGTGAGATGGGCAATGGAGCCCGGAGCCATCTCGGAGATCTCGACCATCAGCTCTTCGCTGTCCAGGATGGCATGACCGTTAAGGTCTTCGATGATGTCGCCGCGCTGGAGGCCGGCTTTCGCCGCCGGGCCATCGGCACTGACGTCGGCGACCAGGGCGCCGCCGAATTGACTGAGACCGAAGGCCTTGGCCATAGCAGGGCTAACAGGCTCGATATGCACACCGAGGTAACCACGGACAACTTTGCCGTGCTCGACGATCTGATTGAAGATATTGACGGCCATGTTGATGGGAATGGCGAAGCCGATGCCTTCATTGCCTCCGTTTTCGGTGGCGATGGCGGTGTTGATGCCGATGAGATCGCCGTGCAGGTCGATGAGCGCGCCGCCGGAGTTGCCATGGTTGATGGCGGCGTCGGTTTGGATGAAGTTCTCGTAGTGCTCGATCTCGCCCCCCAGGGCGCGTCTGGTGGCGCTGACGATGCCCATGGTGGCGGTTTGGCCGATATCCAGGGGATTGCCGATGGCGAAGACCACATCGCCGACCCTGAGGTTGTTGGAATCGCCGAGGGTCAGCGTGGGCAGATCGGTAGCGTCGATTTTCAGTACGGCAATATCGGTTTGCGGATCGGTGCCGATGAGCTTCGCCGTGTACTGCTGGCGGCTCTGCGTGAAGACCTGAATGTTCTGGGCGCCGTCGATCACGTGGTTATTGGTGATGATGTAGCCGTCGGGATTGACGATGACGCCCGAGCCGAGACTCTCCTCGCGCTCCGATTGTGGCTGCTGCGGCTGGAACTGGGGCCCGAAAAACTGCTGGAAGAATGGCTGGTTGAAAAAGCCGGGAAAGTTATTCTGCTGCTTCACGACCTTGGTGGATTCGATATTGACGACCGCAGGCAGGGCAGGGTCAATTACGGAAGCATAGCCGTTCGGGAAATTGCCGAGGTTGACCGGCGCAGGGTTGCGGTCGAACTTCAGCGGGACGCTGTGGCCCGTGGCCTGGCCTCCGGGCAGCGGCAGGATGCCCGCGCGCAGGACGCCGCCCACGGTCAGCAGGGCAATCGCGATCGAGGCGAAGATACCCCAGCGTGTTTTCCGAACCGATTCACTTGTCATTCTCTCTCCTCTTGTATCGCCGGGCGCGTGCGCTCCTGCGAGTTGTTCTGCCGGGAAGCTTTCAATGCTATTCCCGGGTTTTGCCCTGTTCAGGGCAAATGGCTGTGGCCTTTACTCACCGGGAAGCCCCGGCGCACAACACGACTTGTCGCCGGCCGGGGGCCAGCGGCAAAGGCTTCGAGGACCCTCAGGTACTGGAGGATATCCTCGCGGGAAAGGATCCCGACAATCTGAGAGCCCTCGACCACGGGGAGCTGGTTGACGCCGTCGCGGCCCATTTTTTCCAGCACGGCCCATAGGCCGGCATCGGGGGTGATGGTATCCAGTTTGGCTGTCGGGATCATCATCTGCGCCGCCGTGGTCACCGGCCACATTTCGCGGGATACAGTGTGAATGGTAGACAGAGTGATGAGGCCCTCGCCAGCATTTCCCTCACTGACAACAAAATAATGGTTGCCCTCCGGGAGCACAAAATGATCGACGAGGGTCTGGAGGGTAATGTCACCCGCGATGCGGGGAAAATCGCGGCGCATGGCGTCGGCGACGCGGTGCTGGCCCATAAGGGTACGGGCGGATTCCAACTGGAGCTGGCTGCCGGCGGCGCTCTCCAGATACCAGCCGATGAAGGCGATCCACAGGCCGTCAATGAGAGCGCCGCGGAAGATTTCCCAAATGCCAAAGGCGATGAGCAGGAAGCCGACAAAGCGCCCGATAACGGCGGCCGCGCCGGTGGCACGCTGATACGCGCCGGTAGCACGCCAGACCATGGCGCGCAGAATGCGTCCTCCATCCAGGGGAAAGCCGGGAATGAGGTTGAAGAGGGCCAGCACCAGGTTCATGAGGGCCAGGCACTCGGCTACTGCGATCCACGGAGAGATGTATGCCAGGAGCGGCTCGATCTCCCAGAAGAGGGCGGCCAGGGCGAGACTGACGACGGGGCCGATGACGGCGATCCAGAATTCCTGGCCGGGAGTTCCAGGCTCGGCGGCTATCTGCGAGACGCCTCCGAAGAGAAACAGCGTAATACGAGGTACGTTTAATCCATAGATCTGTGCGACGACCGAGTGGCCCAGCTCATGGATGAGCACGCAGACGAAGAGCATCACGGCGGCTACGAAGCCCATGGCCCAGTCCTGGCCGGAACTGGCCGCCGGGAGCTCGCTCGGAAAGTAACTGACGGCGAGCATCCAGGCGAAGAGGCCGACGATCAGAAACCAGGAATAATCCAGATCGATGGATATGCCGAAGATCCGCCCGATCGGGATGGCGTGACGGAACACAAACCCTCCCCTTCATTTAGACGTATGTCTGTGCAGGCGTCACAAACGCCGAAGGGAAATGTGACAGCAGGTAGGATGCGGGGTGGAGGAAGAGGCGTTTCGGGGCTGATCGGACGGCGCGTTCGAGTGCTTTGCCGTGACCGGCTGGTTACGCAGATGCATGACGCAACGGGTTCAGAGCCGCGTTCCACATGCATCCGTCGTATCCTTCGAGACAGCAGGCAAAGGATGGCAGGCGAATGATGCGAATGACGGTGCTGGCGAGCGGTTCCAAAGGGAACAGTACGGTCATCGCCAGCTCCACAACGCGCATTCTGGTGGATGCGGGGCTGTCTTGCCGGGAGTTGATAAAGCGGATGAAGGCAGCCGGGGAGGATCCCGCGGCGCTGGACGCCATCCTGATCACGCACGAGCACCAGGACCACGTGCAGGGGCTGGCGGTGACGGCGCGGCGTCTGGGAACCCCGGTCTATCTGACGGAGCCAACGCACCGGGCGTGGGTTCGGTGGTTAACACCAGGGAAAAGAATTACTTACGCCGAATGGCTGGAGCAGCGGCGAGCGCAGGCCGCTGCTCCAGCCCTGGAGCCGGACGAGGAGGAAAGGGAAGCAGCGGAAGAGGCGCTGAATGAGCCGAACGGGACAGCGGAACGCGATCCAGCGTGGATTCCGGCAATCGAGTACTTTCAGTCGGGGAACTGCTTTCGGATCGGCGACATCGCGGTGACGCCTTTTACGATTCCGCACGATGCTGTTGATCCGGTTGGGTTTGTCTTTGAGGTTGAGGACGTTCGCATGGGGGTCGTCACGGACCTGGGCTATGTGCCATCCAATCTGTGTATGCACCTGAGGGGATGCGACGTCCTGATGCTGGAATCGAATCACGATCTGGACATGCTGCGCGACGGCCCATATCCGTGGGCAGTGAAACAGAGGGTGATGTCGCGGGTGGGACATCTGTCGAACGCCGCCGCCGCCGAATTTCTGGCGAAAAGCTATGACGGTCGCGCGACGTATGTGGTTCTGGCTCATCTCTCGGAGAGCAATAATCTTCCCGAGCTGGCGCGGATGGCCGCGGAAGGCGCGCTGCGGGACCGCATGAGCCTGCTGGCGAACAAAGTGATGCTCGCTGCGCAGAATTCTCCTATGGAAACGCTTGTCCTGAAATGAAACGTGCCATAATAATTACGTTCCCTGCATGGATTTCTCGTCCTCCGGCTGTGCAATGGATGCGCTCGAGGAGGGCGGGAGGAAAGTGGGGACCTGAACGATGAACCGATGCACAGATTCCGTCGTCGGGGATATCCTTTCCAGTTGGCGCTATGACATTTCGGGAATTTCGCCCGAGATGCGCATCGATTACGAAGAGCATCTGGCGAACTGCCCGCAGTGCCGATCGAGGCAACGGCTGCATCGCACTATC
>JASHRH010000226.1 GCA_030037475.1 Acidobacteriaceae bacterium | reverse complement strand
CGCGCAGCCAAGAAGAAACAGGATGGGAATTCTTTTCCTATCAGCCAACGAGAACAGCACCTCCATTGACATTGACGATCTCGCCGGTCATAAAGCCAGCAAGCGGCGTGCATAAAAAGAGGACAGGGCCGGCAATCTCCGTGGGATCGGCGGCGCGTCCCAGCGGAATCGCCGACAGAACGCGGTTGCGGGAGGCTGGGTCGCCGAGAGCGGGAGCGGACATGTCGGTGCCGACCCATCCTGGGGCAACGCAGTTGACCTGGATGCCGAGGGGAGCGAGCTCCGTTGCCAGGCCCTTCGTGAGGCTGATCAGAGCGCCCTTGCTGGCGGCGTAATCGGCATGGAAAGCCTCGCCGCGCTGGCCGGCGGTGGAGCTGACGAGCACGATATGGCCGCCACGCGGGCACTGGCCGTGCGGCGGAGCCTGAATTGAGGCTTGTTGCCGGAATTGGGCCACGGCAGCCTGGATCAGGCCATAGACGCTGTCAAGGTTGACGGCGAGCGTTTCGCGCCACTGGGATTCAGGCAGATCGGCGATGGGCGCGTCGCGCGGAGGCCAGATCCCATGGTTGGCCACGAGAATATCGAGGCGGCTGAAGGCTTCCACCGCGCAGCGCACCAGGGCGCGACCGTCCTCCGGGCTGGCCAGTTCCTGACAAAATCCGCGGCAAAGCCCGGCGCCGCCGCAGGAGGCGGCAAGAGCCTCGGCGGCATCGCGGGCGGAACGATAGCTGAAGGCGACGCGAGCGCCGGCCTCGCGAAACAGGCGAACCGTGGCGGCGCCGATGCCGCGTGAGCCTCCGGTGACGAGGGCCACTTTGCCCTCCAGCGAAAGTGCGACAGGGGACATGGATTCAGCGTATCGCGATTTCATCGCGGATCATCGGCTTCAGGCTGACTACAGATCGAGGCAGTACGCTCGCTTCGCGCGACGGAGCTAAACCGGCGGCTCGCCGTTCACGATGTGCACGCCCGGCGGAGGCGTGAAGACGAAAGCAGAGTCAGGCGCCGGCGCGTTGCCCAGCTCGCCGCTGAAATCGAAGCGGTTGGTCACGCCGTCTGTCTCCACGATGCTCATCGCGCGGATCGTTCCATCCGGCCCGGCCTCGATTTTCAGCTCGGCAACGCGCTGCTCCATGCCTTTCGGCACGCCGGTCAGCTCGTAGCCGCCGTTCGCCGCCGGCGTCACCTGCAGATTCGCCAGCTCTTTCTCGAGCTCCGTATGTCCCAGCAGGAAGCGCAGCGGCGAGCGCAGGTCGTTGAGCTGCTTTTCGGGCACACGCTGCGCCTCGCTCTGGCCAGGCGTGTAAAAGTACGCGTAGCGCCCATCGAGGATGAAGAGCTGCCCGTCGGGATCGGTGTACGTCCAGCGCATCCTGCCCGGCTTGCGCAGCAGCAGCACGCCGGATTCGGTTCGGTGCGCCCCCATGCCGTCGTAGTGCTGCACAAAATGCACGGAAAGCGAATGCAGGGAATTGTAGTGGCGGTCGAGACGTCCGGCCAGCTCGCGGGCGGTGAGCGCCGGCTGCGCGTGCAGCGCGGCGGCAGCGGTCAGAAAGCCGAGCCCGGCCGTCCAAAACCCACGGCGGAGAAATACCAGCAGGCGGCCGGCAGCAGGCACGCGCGCATCCCGGCTCCGGATTCCTACTGGAGCGGCACCGTGCAGTTCGTGCCTCCCTTGGGATCCTTCCTGATTTCGCCGCTCATATCGAGGCAATAGCCATTCACGCCGGTCTTGCCCACGGCCTGCGGCACCGCGATGACCTCATAGCTGGTGTACATGTCCTGATTGTTCACCGTTGTCTTGGTGCAGTTGGCGATGGTGAACGTGTATCCCGATTTTTGCCCGCCGGCGAGATCGGCCGGCAGCAGCTGGGCCGATTGTGCCGTCGGCGGCCCGGAGGCGGTGTCGCCGCCCAGTTCCGTCAAAGCGCATGCGTATCCATTCGCGGGATACATGGAGTTGTACTGCATCTCCGCCTCGTGAATCGCCTGCAGCGACTGAATCGCCGAGGTCTCGTTGGCCTCGCTTTTCAGATGGAGCATGTTGGGAATGGCGAAAAGCATCAGGATCAGAATGATCGAGATCACGATCAGCAGTTCCATCAGCGTGAAACCGGCGTCGCCGTGCTGCGAGCGCCTGCGCGAGAGTTGGTGCTTCATGGTTTGGTAATCCTGTGCTTCCTTCAGTGTAAAAGGCAAAGCGCTCTGCCGTCCGCGCCGCATCCGGTTCGGCGCGAACGCCGGAAAACTCAACCACACGGAAAGAGAAAGCGCCTTCATCCTACCGCAAAACCGGCCGGCAGGCCCGCAGGTCCGGCCCGGCCCTGATATGGATGTCAGCCCGCAAGAATACAGGACGCAGAAATACCGGCATTCGCTCGCCGCGGGAGCAGGGAAACTTCTCAGGCTCCGCTTTTGGCCGCCTTGCCGGAAATATGCAGATCGAAGTGAACCTCCTTGCGCTGATCGAAGGAGCTGAGAACGCGTTTGGAGCTTTTTCTGCCCTGCCACGCCGCCCAGACCGTGTAATCCGTATCGTCGGACAGATCGGCGAAGCGATAGCTGCCGTCCTGCGGGGTAATGCAGGTCCTCACGTCGTTGTTCCGCGAATTGGAGAGATACACCACAGCGCCGCTGATCGGCTGATCGTGCGCGCCCAGCACCTTGCCCTCAAGATTGCGGTAGCCGAAATCCTGCGCTGCGGCCAAAGGCGCCAGCGCGGCGACCAGAGCCGCAACCGCCAGCAGGCTGGTCGCCTGGCGGAGCCCGAAGGACCTGAACCTGAGCGAAAACAGAGCGCGCGGCAGCCGCATCATTCCTCTTCCTCTTCCCGGAATTCTTCTTCGTCCTCATAATCTTCTTCGACTTTGCTCAGCTCCAGAGGATCAACGGCGACGACCTCATATTCGGCGCCGCACTCGTCGCAAACCACGACGTCGCCCTCTTCCACTTCGTCTTCCTCAAAGTCCAGAGCGCTTTCGCATTCAGGGCAAATCGGCATGAGTCCCTCCAGCGGGAAAACGGAATCTCCAATCGTTCAGCATGACACGATCCGGGAAAAGGCACGGCAGTGTTCCCAAACCTGCACTCCCGCAGCACGGCGCGGGCGTCGCGGCGCTTCTGCGGCGGGCATCGTCTGCGCGCCGGATTCCCTGCCGCCTTCGCTAGTTTTGAAGAGAAAGCGCCCGCGCGTCAAGCGTGCGCTTTCTCCGCTCCCACAACGGGTCCCATCATGGCGCGCGCCCGGAAGCGGCTGGAGCGCAACCCGCCGTCGAAGCGGGCCGCAGGTTGCCTCCAGAGCCGAAAGCCTGCTGATGAGACCCGTTATAGGGCATACTCGATACTCATGAAACATGGCTTGTGCGTCGCCGCTCTCCTTTGCGCAATGGCTTTTGTCTCCACTTGCCCGGTATCCGCTTTCTCAGGCGATGCCGCCCACCGCGATCTGGATGCCATCGGCGCGCCGATTCAGCCCATGCCCGCCGATCCGCACATCGCGCACGCTCTCGCGCGGATTTCTCCCGCGCAGATTCATCGGATCATCGCCACGCTGGTCTCATTCCGCAATCGCAGCACGCTTTCCAGCATGGTGAAGAACCTGCCGCCGGGCACCGGCGTCACCGCCGCCGCGGACTGGATCTACGGTCAGTTCCAGGCCATCTCCGCGCAGTGCGACAGCTGCCTCGAAGTCCACCGCGACACGTTTACCCAGGCGCCGGGAACCGGTCCCCACGCGCGCATCACGGAGCCCACCACCCTCACGGACGTTTACGCCATCCTGCGCGGCACCGATCCCCGCCAGTCCGCGCGCATGCTCCTGGTCACCGGCCATTACGACTCCCGCGACACCGACGTGATGGATGTTCACGGATTCGCTCCCGGCGCGAATGACGATGCCAGCGGCGTGGCCGTCAGCCTGGAATGCGCGCGTGCGCTCTCGAAACTCCGTTTCCCCGCCACCCTGGTTTTCGTCGCCGTCGCCGGCGAAGAACAGGGCCTCTACGGAAGCCGGCATCTCGCGCAGGAAGCGAAACAGCAGGACTGGCAGCTGGAAGGCGTGCTGAACAACGACATCGTGGGCGGCAACCGCACGCCTGGGGACAAATTCCAGGACGAGCACGCCGTTCGCATCTACTCCGAACCCGTGCCCGCTGCTGCGACGCCGGAGCAGATCCGCCGCATCCTGATGCTTGGCTATGACAGCGACTCGCCTTCCCGCGAGCTGGCCCGCGCCGCCACGGAAGCCGCCCGCACCTACACCGGCGCGCCTGCTACCAGCTCACGTCCTGTCGCTTCCGGACTCGAGCCGGTGCTGGAGTTCCGCGCCGATCGCTTCCTGCGTGGCGGCGATCATTTTTCGTTCAACCAGCAGGGATTCGCCGCCGTCCGCTTTTCCGAGTGGCGCGAGGATTTCGACCATCAGCACCAGAACGTGCGCGTGGAAGATGGCGTGCAGTACGGCGATCTGCTGCAGTTCGTCGACTTCAGCTACGTGGCCCGGGTCGCCCGCCTGAACGCCGCCACTATGGCCGTGCTCGCCGACGCGCCTCCACCGCCGGTTCACGTGATCTATCCATTCCCGAAGGTTTTCGTCTTCAACAATTCCCTGAACAGCACGACCATCCAGTGGCAGCCGGGTCCCGGCACGCCGGCGGACACTCGTTACGAGATCGTCTGGCGCCCCACCGCCGCTGCCAACTGGACGCGGGCAATTCCCGCGCAAAAAGCCGAAGCGAAGATGACCGGCCAGGGCCAGGATGCAACGTATTCCGTCACTCTGCCCATCTCCAAAGACAACGTGATCTTCGGGGTGATGGCCGTCGATCCCCAGGGACACCGCAGTCCGGCGGTTGTGCCGTGGCCGGGCCGGTAGCGCACGTCTTTGAAGTTCTCAGCAGAATTGCGAATGTCATGCTGAGCGCACGGGGCCCCCAACGTTCTTCAGTTTGGGGGTGGTAAGCGAAGAATCTGCGGTTGCCCTTTGCTTTCCTGGCGGCACCAATTCCCAGGGATACTGCACCAGAGATGAGCAGAATATCCGGATGAGACAATAACCAGGTGCCTCGTCTTTCGGGTGGAATCCTCGGCTTTCCGGATTTTCGCGGCTTCACGCGCCAGCTGGTGCTGTGGAACCTCGCCGCATATTTTCTCCTGCTGCTGCTGGGCGTCGCCTCAGCACAGGCTGCCCTCTTCGTGGACGCGTATCTTGGGCTGATTCCGGGCATGGTCCTGCAGCACGGATTCGTCTGGGAACTCGCGACCTACTGGATCGTCCATCACGGCATTCTCAACACCGCCTTCGAGCTGCTCTCTCTGTGGTTCCTGGGCAGCTTTCTCGAAGACCAGCACGGCGCGCGCTGGCTGGGCGAAATTTTCTTCGTTTCCGTGATCGGCTCCGGCCTGGCCGGGCTGGCGCTGGCCGCGGGCATCGGATCGCCCGGGACACTGATCTACGGCTGCTGGGGCGGCATCTTTGGACTGCTCATCGCCTTCGGCGTGCTCTACGCGGACATGCAGTTCATGATGTTTCCGCTGCCCTTCATGATCAAGGCCAAATATCTGGTCGCGGTCTACATGCTCATCATGCTGGCCATGCTGTTTTCGGCGGAGAAAGTCTTTGCCTTTTCGCAGCTGGGCGGCGCGCTCTTCGGGTACCTCTACATCAGGCTCGCACCCCGCCGCGGATTCGCCTTCGCCGGCGCCGAAAGCCTCTATGGCATGCGCAACCGCTACTACCGCTGGAAGCGCCGCCGCGCCGCGAAGAAATTCGAAGTCTATATGCGGAAGAACCGGGACAATTGACCGGAACCGCGCAGGGTCCTCGGGTGCCCATCCCTGTCGCGAGCGGTTTGCGTGACAGGGATGGGCGCGTAGAGCGAAACCAGCGATGCTGTGTCTTTTTAAGGCCGGTTCAGTGCGGCTCTGAGATACACCTTCGCTGGTTTCGCTCCAGCCGTCTTATTCCTGTCTGCCAGCCGCTTCTTTCCTGTCCGCTACCTGGGCAGCGAGCCGAACTTATAGACGAGGCCCACCGAGTCCGCGGACTCATTCTGAAAGTTGAACCCGTAGTGGGTTGGCTGCCAGTCAGCGGTGAAGCGCACCGACCAGCGCGGGGTCAGGTTGTAATCCGCGATGCCGCCGATGGCCAGCCCCATGGCCAGCTTGTCGTTATAGATCCCGACTTCCTGGGGCTGGATCCCCGAAGGGAACCCGGAGCTGAAGCTGCCGTAGGCCGCGCCCACCAGAGTGTGCATGCCCAGGCTGATTTTGGGCCTGCGATACAGGCGGAAGCCGGGGCCGAAGAGGAAGAGATATTCCGACATCGGCGCGGTGGTCGGAATCTGCACGCCATTGACCTGCGTCGACGGGATCTGCATGGTGCCGGAGGCTTCGCGCACGCTGGCCTCAACACCCCACTGCGGATGCAGCCACAGCGTCGCGGAACCCTCGCCACCCAGCAGATTGATGGCATGGATCTGCGTGCCTGGACCTGGATTGAAGTGCGAGTAGAAGGCGCCGCCGGAAAGATCGATGCGCTGGGAGTACTCGCCGGGTGCGGATTGCGGCGCGGTGGCCGTGATCTGCGCATGGAGCACGGGCAAGCCCAGCACGGCCCCGCAGAAACCACAGACGACCAGGGCCAGAAAACGAGAAACCACGGCTTTCACGCGATCGGAAACCTCAGAAAAGGATTGGCAAGATTCAAGATATCACCCTGAAGCCAGCCGGGTCCGGCACGCCCTGGCTACCGCACCGAGGGCCGGATATGCAGCTCCTTCAGTTGCGCGTCGCTCACCGGCGTCGGCGCGTCCACCATGAGGTCGATGGCCTTTGCCGTCTTCGGGAACGCGATCACCTCGCGCAGGCTCGTCGCCCCAGCCAGGATCATCACCAGCCGGTCCAGCCCCAGCGCGATCCCTCCATGCGGCGGCGTACCGTACTGCAGCGCCTCCAGGAAGAACCCGAACCGCGCTTTCGCCTCCTCATCACTCATGCCCAGCGCCCGGAAGATTTGCTGCTGCACGTCCTGGCGGTGAATACGGATCGATCCCGACCCCAGCTCCAGCCCGTTCAGCACAAGGTCGTAGGCCAGCGCGCGCACGGCTTCGGGATCGGAGATCATGCGGCCAGCCTTTAAATCGTCCTCGTGCGGCGAGGTAAAAGGATGATGGGCGAAAGTCCAGGTCTTCGACTCTTCGTCCCACTCGAAGAAGGGGAAGTCGGTGACCCAGAGAAACCTGTAATCGTCGGCGTTGCCCTTTTTCTCGAAGGCCCCATGTTCGTTCTCGAAGCGCTTCGCCAGCTCCAGCCGCAGCGCCCCGGCCTTCTTGTACAGCCACAGGTGATCCCTGGGCGGAGCCGTCGCGCCGAGGCGCGGCGAAACCACGATCAGCCGATTGCCCGGCTCCACGCGCTCCAGCCCGCAGTGCCTGGCTGCGGTCGCGTCGATCCGCTCCGCCAGCGCCGCGTACTGCGCGCTCCCCGC
Source organism: Acidobacteriaceae bacterium (assembly GCA_030037475.1). Classification (GTDB taxonomy): domain Bacteria; phylum Acidobacteriota; class Terriglobia; order Terriglobales; family Acidobacteriaceae; genus Palsa-343. The sequence continues at coordinate 5,913 of JASHRH010000226.1, read as the reverse complement.
CAGCCGCTCTACATCCAGAAACGCGAGGTCCGGCGCCAGCGCGGCATTCAGCTCCTGTGCAAACGCCTTTTTCTGCGTGTTGCTCATCGCCTGCCTGCCGGGGAGCACGATGGCCACGATCGGCAGCCCGTGCTCGATCTTCAGCCCTGCCAGCTCTTCTTCGCTGAACACCCCACGCACATCGGTCATCGGCGGCAGCCGCAAATCCGGCTTGTCGATCCCGTAGTTGCGAATGGCCTCGTCATAGGTCATGCGCGGGAAAGGCGTCTCGATCTTCTCGCCGATCACCTCATACGCCGCCTTCAGAAACCCTTCGACCACGCGGAAGATGTCGTCCTGCTGCGGAAACGTCATCTCCAGATCGATCTGGGTGAACTCCGGCTGCCGATCCGCGCGCAAATCCTCATCGCGGAAGCAGCGCACGATCTGGAAATACTTGTCCAGCCCGGCAATCATCAGGATCTGCTTGAACAACTGCGGCGACTGCGGCAGCGCGTAAAAGCTCGCCGGATGCACGCGGCTCGGCACCAGATAATCGCGCGCGCCTTCAGGCGTCGACCGCGTCAGGAACGGCGTCTCGATCTCAAAAAAGCCCTGCGCGTTCAGATACTCGCGCACCGCCAGCGCCACTTTGTGCCGGATTTCCAGGTTGTGCGCCATCTCCGCGCGCCGCAGGTCCAGATACCGGTACTTCAGCCGCACTTCCTCGTTGGCAATCGCCTCTTCCGCCGGCGAAAACGGAGGCACCTTCGCGTCGTTCAGCAGCAACAGTTCCGTCGCGGCAATCTCGATCTCGCCGGTCGCCATCTTCGGATTCACCGCGTCGGCCCCGCGCAGCCGCACCTTGCCCACCGCGCAGACGACGTACTCCGGACGCGCCTGCTCGGCTTTCGCGTGACCCTCCGGCGTCAGGTCCTTATCCAGAACCACCTGCGTGATGCCGTAGCGGTCCCGCACGTCAAGGAAAATCAGGCTGCCGTGGTCGCGCCGCCGATTCACCCATCCCATCAGGGTGACCGTCTTCCCCGCGTCGCGCGAGCGCAGCTCACCGCAGGTATGGGTGCGTTGTCGTGTGCCTAAAAAATCCAGCAATGCATTCCCTCTGCAACAGAATTCGTTATCCCTGTGTCAGGGCACGATGCCAGTCGCACCGCGAGATCATCCTTGTATCAGGGCATGACTTTAGTCGTGCCGTAACAGCCGCAAAAACATCGGGGCTTTAGCCCCTGCGCGAAGCGGTCTCGCACAGCGAGACAACGGCAGAAGCCCCGTCCTTCAGGCCGGGGAACTTCTCGCCAACATGAATCTGCGCCTTCAGGCCCGGAATCGGCATGCCTCAGATTTCCTGCTTCCGCAGCGCCTTCACCAGCTCCGCTCGCGCCACCTTCTTCTGCTCGCCGCTGGCGAAATCCTTCACCGTCAGAATACCGGAGCGTTGCTCGTCCTCGCCCAGCAGCACGATCACCCGCGCCAGCTTGTTCCCCATCTCGAATGACTTCTTCAGCCGGAAACTCCCATCACCCAACTCCACGCGCAGCCCCGCCCGCCGCAGCTCCCGCGCCAACTCCAGCGCCGCCGCGTTCTGCGCTTCGCTCAGCGGGGCGATATACGCATCGGACAGCGCGGACGCCGCCTCGCCCTGTGCTGCCTGGAGCATCAGCACCAGCCGGTCCAGCCCCATCGCAAATCCAATCCCCGGAGCCTTTGGCCCGCCCAGCATCTCCGACAATCCGTCGTACCGCCCGCCGCCCAGCAGCGCATTCTGCGCTCCTAACCCTCCGTGCGTGAACTCAAACGTCGTCCGCGTGTAGTAGTCCAGTCCCCGGACAAGACGCGGATTGATGGTGTACGCGACTCCGCACGCATCGAGCGCCGCCAGCACCGCGGCAAAATGCGCCTTCGACGCGTCGTCGAGATAATCCGCGATGCGCGGCAGCGTCTCGATCACCGGCTGATCTTCCGGCACTTTGCAGTCCAGCACCCGCAGTGGATTCGTCTCCGCACGGCGCTGGCAGTCCGCGCACATCTGCGGCACCTTATCCTTCAGCGCCTCGCGCAGCGCAGCGATGTACCGCGGCCGGTCCGCCGACGAGCCGACGGAGTTCAGCGCCAGCGACCACCCCGTGATCCCCAGCTCATTCAGAAAGCTGGCCAGCATCTCCAGCACCTCGGCATCGCGCAGCGGCGATTCCGACCCCGCGCTCGGCGGCCCAATCACCTCCGCCCCGATCTGCCAGAACTGCCGGTACCGCCCCTTCTGCGGACGCTCCCGCCGGAACTGCGGCCCGATGTAGAAGAGCTTTTGCAGCAGGCCTGTTGCGTCGAGCTTGTGCTCGATGTACGCCCGCACGACTCCGGCGGTGTTTTCGGGTCGGAGGGTCAGCGACTGCGATTTTTCGCTCTGCGCGCGGGCGCGGTCCTCCCACGTGTACATTTCCTTGGAGACGATGTCCGTCTCCTCGCCCACCGACCGGGCAAAGAGCGACGTGTCCTCGAAGATGGGCGTCCGAATCTCGCCGAAGTGGTAGCGCGCGAAGACGCGCCGCGCCGTCGCCTCCACGCGATTCCACAGTTCGGTCTCCGGCGGCAGCAGATCGCGCGTGCCGCGTACAGCTTTGAGGAGAGTCATAGTGCTAATCTTCGGAGCAACCTCCAGAATACAAGGTAAAGGCGATGGAAATCCTTAGTGTGCGATGCGTAGCTGCTGTCTCCAGCCTTATCGCGCAATCCTCAGCGCAAGCTCAGGGCATACAGACAGCTGCGCGGGAAAATTGGGTCAGATGGTTACTGCCGACGGTTGTCCAGACGGTCGTCAGCTTGGCGTCGATCATGGCTGGCGTTTGGATTGCGCTTTGGTCGTTTGGCGCTACAAGCAAGAGAGATCGTGAGCGGTGGCTTCTGGACCAAAAGAAGGCCGAATGGAGAGAGCTGCTCGCAAGCCTCTACCGAATAGGCGAACAGTACCTCCCGCCTCACAGGAAAGGAGAATTGACCGATACCATAATTGATCGAGTGCACGCTGCGCATCGCGCCCTTGACGGCATTACCATGCAGTATGTGTTCATCTCGGATCCTCTGAGTGGGGTCCGGGCGCAGATTGGTGAACTCACAAAGCAACTAGGCGAAGGAGCCGATCTGCTAAGACAGGCTCAATTTAGCCGAAGAGGCGAAACGGCTGTAGAGCGTGAATACAACACGCTCCGGGACGCACTCTACTGCTTCACACAAACTGTCGCCATGAAGGCGCAACTTGACCTCGGCATGTACGCTGAGTCCGGCGGATGGATAATCCCGGTTCCTCCGAAATAAGAGAGAGCAGCCCAGCCGCGCCACCCCTTCGTGGTGGACATCTCTACCGGACCCCCTCATCGTATACTGTGTAAAGACCTACACACTCGGGGTGCCCCCATGGCGACCAATCTTGCGCTCGACGACAACCTGATTGAAGAAGCCCGCAAACTGGGCGGCCACAAATCCAAGAAGGCCGCGGTCACGGCGGCGCTGGACGAATACATTCTCCGCCGCAAACAAAAGGACGTGATCCGCCTCTTCGGAACCATCGAGTACGATCCGGCCTACGACTACAAAGCCGAACGCAAGGCCCGCCGGGCATGATGCTGCTGGTGGACACCTCCGTCTGGTCGCTGGCGTTTCGTCGGCGCGTATCCGATCTGAATTCGCGCGAGCGTGCGGTCCGCGAGCTTCTCGAGAAAGCCATCACCGAGGGGCGGGTGGCGCTCCTCGGCGCCATCCGGCAGGAATTGCTCACCGGCATTCGCGAGGAACGCCAGTTCATGCGGCTGCGCAATGCGCTGCGTCCCTTCCCCGATGTGTCGCTGTCAGTCGTGGACTATGAAGAAGCGGCTCGTCTCAGCAATATTTGCCGCCGCGCGGGAATCGCTGGGAGCCCCGTGGATTTTCTCATCTGCGCCGCCGCGTCGCTGCGTAACTGGCCTGTCTTCACGCTTGACCGGGACTTCGCCCACTACAGCTCACAAATCCCCATCAGCCTCGTAAGCGCTTCGTAGGGTGAAGTGCCAACGCCGCACCATTAACACACAACCGGAAACCAGCCTACGCCCGGCTCAGATACGCGCCTTCGGCCGTATCCACCCGGATCCGTTCGCCCTCGTTGATGAACGGAGGCACCTGAACCACCAGCCCGGTTTCGAGCTTCGCCGGCTTTGTCACCGAAGACGCGGTCGCCGACTTCAGCCCCGGTTCGGTCTCGACCACGGTCAGCTCGACGGTCTGCGGCAGCTCGATCCCGACCGCGACTCCATCGTGGAACGAAACCTTGATCTGCAGGTTCGCGGTCAGGTACTCAACCGCGTCGCCCAGCATGTCGGCCTTCAGGTGGGTTTGCTCGTAATTCTCTGTGTTCATGAAGTAGTAGTCATCGCCATCGTTGTAGAGGAACTCCATCGGGATTTCGTCGACGACTACGCGCTCGATCGGATCAGGCGAGCGGTAGCGATGCTCGAACATCGCTCCGGTGCGCAGGTTGCGCAGTTTGGCCTGGATGAAGGCACGCAGGTTGCCGGGCGTGCGATGCTCGACCGAAAACACCGAGTGCAGGTCGTTGTTGTGCTTGATGATCATGCCCGGACGCAGCTGGGTGGCGGGAATCGCCATACGGGAAGAACTCCTTGCGGAAAATTTACGGAGGGTAGCGAGGCCCACCCTGTCGCCAAACCCGGCGACAAGGGTGGGGCACCCGAGTGCGCGCAGAAAACAGACTCCGGCTTCCTGATTTTAGCGCAGGGGCGCGTTATTTCCCGCCCAACAGCCGTTTGAAGAAATGCCCAACGCCGCGGAAGAAGTGGCGATGCCGCTTCGGCGCTGGCGTCGGTGCGGTGACCGCATTCGCGGCGCTCGGGGGCGCGGGCAACTCCGGGTGCGCGCTGTTGTACGTGAGCGGCGCCTGCACTTCCGCTTCGACCTGGCCCGGCGGAACGTCCGGTTGTGTCGGCGCGGCCGGCGGCGGCGCGAGCCCTTCGCTCTCCGCCAGCGGGAACGGGTTTCGCTTCGCGGCGGATTTCGCGCCTTTGCTGGCATTTTGAGCGACCGTGATCGGCGGCGCGGCTGGCGGACAGCCGCAGGGCTCTGTCTCGTTATCGACCACCTCGTTCAGGCTGCCATGCTCGAACAGAACGCGCTGGTTGGGCTGCACGCGGTACGCGCCACCCGAGAAAAGGTTCGTCGCCAGCACGTACGGCGCGTTGCTGCCGTGATTGTCCACACAGGTGTCGCCCTGCTCGTTGACGCGCAGGCTCAGGTCAACGTCGCCGGGTGGCGAGACGAGGATGCGCAAATCAGGCGTCAGGATCACGTCGGAGTATTCGCCCGCGGTGTAGTGGGCCTCAAACGCTCCGCGGTCCAGCGCGATCATCAGCGCGCCGCCGGGCGTCGACGTGTCCGTGGTCAGGTGGACTTTCGTCGTCGAACAAACGTGCAGGCTACCGCCTCGCGTCAGCTGCACCTGCGCGGTTTTGTCCCCGGCGGTGATCGTTCCGTTGTTGCCGATCACAGCGCGGCCATCGGCGACGGAAAGCGATCCCGAAACGGTGACGCCTTCGAGCGAGACAGTCGCAATGGAAGTCGGCGGTGGGCTCTGCGCTGGCGCGGCGTTCTGCTGCGCGCCGGCTACGCTTCCGGCCAGACAGGCGGCAATCGGCAGGATGGCCAGAGTTCGCACCCGCTACAGCTCCAGAAAGTTTTTGATCAGCCGCTTGCCGTCGTCCGTCAGCACGCTTTCCGGGTGGAACTGCACGCCTTCCACGGGAAAGCGGCGATGGCGCAGGCCCATGATCGTGCCGTCCGCCGTGCGCGCGGAGATTTCGAGATCGGCCGGCAATCCCTTTTCCTCGACGATCAGCGAGTGATAGCGCGTGCAGATCATCGGCGAAGCGA
>JASHRH010000225.1 GCA_030037475.1 Acidobacteriaceae bacterium | reverse complement strand
TCTCGCCACTCAATCGCTTCGCCTGCCTGATATTGCAGCATGTGCAACGTGGATTCATACGGCTGCTGCGGGACCAGTCCGCGCAGCGTCTCCCACTGCCGCAGCAAGCCCGCAGCTTCCCGCGCTCCCTCGTAGTGCAGGTCGTAGATCTCCTGGATCACGGTCTGCCCATTGCGCAGGCGATAGGTGTACGGCACATGGTGCATGAAGAGCAGCAGATCGTCCGGGCACGTCTTCAGCGACTCATACATCTGCGCCACTTGCGGCGGGTACTGGCCGATGAATCCCGTTCCGGTAGCCGTCGTCCGGTCCATGCCTGCCCCTGTGTGCGTGGCGCGAATCCACTGCCCCCAGCCGTTGTTCTCCTGCGACTGCGGTGCCGGTCCATAGTGCGATCCAGTGATGTTCGTCAGCGACTGCAGCCCCAGCGGCCCAGTGTAGTGCTCGTAGATGTGCCACGAAGACAGGAACATCCGGCTCAGCGTGCTCACTACTGTGGGATCATCGTTGAAAGAGAGCCGAACCCAGTCCCTGGCGATGCTTTCGGCTGTGCTGTTGGGATTCCAGGCAAGCCGCCCGAAACCATAGAGATTCGCAAGCGCCAGATCGCTGCCCAGCCAGTTCTCATCCATGCCCACTCCCGTCACGCCCACAACCCCGCTCAGCGGCCGGTGGAATGCCTTCCCGGTCACAATTTCCTTCAGTGGCGTGGACCGGTTGTCCGCATGCAGATCGAAGTCCAGATAAGTTTGCCACTGGGCAGGCAGATAGACGAGCTGATGCTGCTGTCCCGTATATTCCTGCGTGACTTCCAGCTCCAGTGCAGTATTCGTCTTTTGCAGGCCGGCAAACAGTGGCGATACCGGCTCGCGCACCTGAAAATCGATCGGCCCGTTCTTGATCTGAATAACGACATTCGAGGCAAACCGGCCGTCGAGCGGATGGAAGATGTCGTAGGCCGCTCTGGCGCGGTCCGCTTTCCTGTCATTCCAGTTCAGGTGGTGGTTGTAGACAAAGGCCCGATACATCAGGAGGCCGCCGTGCGGCTTCAGCGCATCCGCCAGCATATTGGCGGCGGCGGCTGGAGTCACGCCATATTTTGACGGTCCCGGTTCGCCCTCCGAATCAGCCTTGATGACGAATCCACCGAAATCCGGAATGGCGGCATAGATCTCGTCCACTCTGGCGCGCCACCACGCGACGACTCTGGGATCGTTTGGATTGTAAGTGTCGAGTCCGCCAATGATTTGCGGACTGCTCAGGTTGATCGCCAGGGACAGGCGCACGCCCCACGGGCGAAAGACGTCTGCAATGCGTGCCACCTCGCGGATCATCTCAGGCGTAAGGAATCGTGGATCCGCGTTCACATTATTGACAGTACAGCCGTTGATGCCGAGCGATGCCAGCAGGCGCGCGTAGTCGCCAGCGCGCGCCAGGTCACCGCGCACCGCTCCGTTATCGAAGAAGATAGATCGGCCGCCGTAGCCGCGCTCGATCGTCCCGTCCAGGTTGTCCCACTCGTTCGTCCAGCGGATGGGCGCCGCAGGCGAGTCCGCGCCCTCCATGGAGGCAAAGCTGCGGCCCTGGGCCATGCCAAGAAGCAGATGAAAAGCTCCGTACAGGATGCCGCGCGAATCGGAGCCGTCGATCAGCCAGTACGTATGCCCTTTCGCGAAATACGTAGCGAGCGCGAAACCCTCCGGTCCGGTCGCTGGCGCCTGATATTGCGGAAACGCGCGATGCAGTTCATCGCTGGTCCCCAGAATCCACGCGTCGTAATCCGGAATCGCCGTCTCAACTCGCAGGCTGCGATGCAGCATGGAGCGCACGCCGCGCCGCAGCTCCTGCTGCGCGCTCCCCGCAACCGCCGAGGAGTCGAGGGTTACGACAGCGGACGGCATCTGTGCGTACTCGGCGCGCAGATCGGCATGCAGCGGCGGCGCGTAGCGCAGCCAGGCCTGATCGTTGTTGTCCTGCGCGCCAAGCGGGAGCGCCGCAAGCAGGCAGGCAACTGATAAAAGCAAAACAAAGCAGCGCATTCGGCCCACTTTCATCGACGAGCCCCTCCCGTTGATGCGTAGCCGTTTCCATTCTTTCAGACAGAGGAGGATTTGTTGAGGGGCAAATTATCAGGAGAAAAATGGCCGGGACAGGAAGAGTCCCGGCCGGGAGGCGAGTGACTGGAACTCAGAACTGGAGCCGTCCGCTGAACTGCAGTGAGCGGGCTCCCTGCGTAGGCGAGTACGCAGGTCCGAAGCTGGTGATTTCCCCCAGCGACGAGCTGCCAACGGTCGTGCCCGGGTTGTTGTAGAGCAGTGGATGATTGAAGACGTTGAAGGCCTCAAAGCGAATTTGGAACTGGCTTTCGTGGTAGATGTTGAAGCCGCGGAAGAGACTCGCATTCACCACCGACACGCCGGGGCCGCGGAACTCATCGCGGTTCGTATTGCCGAAGACCGGAGAAACGATGGACGAAGGCGGTTCCGTCGCACTGTAGGTCGGCTCAGCCGGATTCGCGAACGACGTGGGGTCGAACCACAGCTTGCCGCCGCTGACGCTGCTCCCTGCGCTGCGGGCATGGCCCCCGAGCTGCTTGTACGGCGCCACCAGGTCGGCATAGAGCGGCTCGCCCTCTGCATTTGTGGCGACCGAACTGCTCGCGCCGACGTTGAAGGGCAGTCCGCTGACGTGGCTGAGCTGCCCGTTCAGCTGCCATTCGCCAAGGATTGCCTCGCCGAGTTTGTTGTTCGCCCATGCATGGCCCCTGCCGAAGGGCAGATTGTAAATGCCCCAGAGCTCCAGGTTATGGGTCTGATCGAAGCCGGCGTCAGCCCGGTTGCTGGCGTAATAAGCGGGATAATTCCACGACAGTCCTCCCGAGCCGGATCCGGCCCCGTTGTCCTCGAAGTCAATGGCATGCGAGTACGTGTAGACGAGACCGAACTGCGCCAGTCGTCCGCCGTTGTAGGTCAGTTGCGACTGCAGGGCGTTGTAGCTGGCGCTAAACAGCGGTTCCACTACGCCGATGCCGCCCGTGTTGTAGCAGGTCAGGTTGTTCGTTCCCGTACACCACTGCTGGTTAATGATTTCATTCGCGGCGAAGTTGCATTTTCCAGTGAGTCCGGTCGCAGGATTCCACTCTCCATTGGCCATGCACGGGCTGGACCCACTGGGCAGCGGCGACGAATTAAGATAGCCCGTCTGCGTGAACTGGCGTATGTCGTGCGTACCCACATAGCCCACATTGGCCACCATGTTCCAGCCCATTTCGCGCTGTACAAACAGGTTCCAGGTTTCGATATAGCCGCGGTGGAAATCTTTCTTCACCGTGGTCGTGGAGGCGCTGACCGGCAGGGAGACAAGACCGCTCGAGAAGTTCGGCGTGGTCACGGCGGGAATGCCGGTGGTGAGCGTCATCGGACTGCCGGATGTATTCACTGCGATCGAGTCCGCCGCCGCAGACGTGTAGTTGGAAAGCACGTCCATGGGGAAGGTATCGCGCATGAACCGGAAACTGTCCGGATCCGAGGTAAGACCGGCCCCGCTGCGGATGACGGTTTTGTCGTCGATGCGGTAGGCGATGCCGGCACGGGGAGCAAAGAACCCATAGCCCAGCGAAAGGCCGGCGTTCTCCGGCTCACCGTTCACTCCACCCACTTCAACATTGGCGCTCTGCGGCAGGTTGGGGTCAAGAACATAGATGCCGGTATGGTCGCGATACGGCGGCGGATACAGTTCGTACCGCACGCCGTAATTGATGGTGAGCTTTGGCGTCGCGGTCCACTGGTCCTGGGCGTAGGCCGCGTATTCCGTCCAGCGCAGGGAGTTCGGGTTGGAGATCTGGATCGCTTTGGCGACGGCCGGACCCGCGCCGGACTGATTCGGCAGGCCCAGCAGAAAATCGGCCAGCATGTTATAGCTGTTGATCGAGTTCACCGCTCCGGTCGTCGCATTCGTCCCCACCGTCATCCCGCCCTGGAAGGCGAACCCTCCGCGCGGGCTGTTGATGTAGCTCCCGCTGGTCGGCTGAAAGTGATTCAGGTCGAAGTGATAGTAGGTGAAGCCGTACTTGGTGGCGTGTTTGCCTTTGATCCAGCTCAGGTTTACATCGCCGGTGAACTGGTTATCCCGAAAGAGAAACGGATTGGCGGCGTCGGCATTGCCGATCGTCGCGAATCCGTTGGTCGTGGCGCCGGATGTCACCGTTCCAAACGCGAACTCCGGCTGCCCGACATAGTTGGTCCCGGTGCCGTTCGTGCCGGGAATCTTCAGCGTATCGGTTCCGTAATCGCCGAGAGAGAGATCCAGGAGCGACTGGGCGCCCGAGACCTGCCGCGTGTATCCGAAGTCCGCATCGAGAACGACATACGGCGAGAAGACATGGCTCGCTCCCATCCCGACGTTCTGGATCCGCCCCTGCGACGCTCCTGGCTGACCGCCATCGATCGCTCCGCCGCCCGCCGCCCCGAGAGACTGTGGATCGTCGATCGAAAAGGGCTCAATGCTGTACTTGCCCATTACCTGGGTGTTGTCGCTCGGAATCCAGTTGATCTTCGCGTCGTTCGTATTGCGGTTGTACGCGAGGGTACCACGCGCCACATAGTCGTTGGCCATCTGCGCCTGCAACAACGCCTGAGTGACAGCGATTGACGATGCGATCGGCTTGAGATTGGCGATCATCGTTGTCGCTGCCGGCGCGATCCGCGATGTCGGAATGCAGTTGCACCCGTACTCTGACTCGAATGTCGGCCGGGCACTCGGGGCCAGATACGGACCCGTCCCGCCAGGCTGCGGATCGTACAGCAGCGGGAACAGCGATGCGACTTCCGAAAAATCTCCAGTGATCATCGTCGCGTCCGGAACGCTGAGTGGACTCGATGTAATGAGCTGGCGCCGCGTAGTGCGCTCGAAGTTGTCGAAGAAGAACAGCTTCTTCCTGCCGGTCAGGATGCGCGGAACATACACCGGGCCGCCGACGTTAAATCCGAACTGGTTGAAGACGTTCTTGGGAACGGTGGGCACAGCCTGCGCGGTAGACGTGTAGGGCCGCGCATTCAGCGCCGCATCCTGGTAGTATTCCCATGCTGTGCCGTGCAGATCGCGTCCGCCGCTCTTGGTGGTTACGTTGACCTCTGCGCCGCCAGCCAGTCCCTGCTCGGCGTTGAACGAGTTAGTAACAACGTTGACGCTGGCGATCGACTCTGCGGGCGGCACATAGGCGACCATGTACGGCAGCCAGCCGTAGTAATTCATCGCGCCGTCGATGCGCGTCGTGTTTCCGTTGTAGCTCATGCCATTCACGTTGAGCGACATGGCGCGCGACGGGTTGGCCGCTGACGAGTTCTGCTCTCTGACGTTAGCCGCTCCGGGAACCAGGGTGTACAGCGCCTCGAAATTGCGCCCTTCGCTTGAAGTGAGGGGTAGCTGAGACATCTGCGTTTGCGTGATCTCGGTGTTTACATCCGCAGTTTCCGTCTGCAGGAGAGGCGCCGTGGTGGTGACGGTGACAGACTGTGTGACGGTAGCGGGCTGCAGAGTGACGTCTACCCGGATTTCGCGGTTGACCTGGACGACGATGCCACGCTGGGAAAATGCCGCAA
>JASHRH010000224.1 GCA_030037475.1 Acidobacteriaceae bacterium | reverse complement strand
GGCACGGAATTGTTGCCGCTGACGATGTCGTGAAACGCCGCGGGATGCGAGGCAGCCAGGCTGTAAAGGGATGGAGCGAGGTTGCCCTGGCGCTCGCCGGCCGCCAGCAGCGCCGCAAGCCCCCCAAACACCTGCGCCGCCGCCGAGGTCCCGCTGCTCGCCGTCTGCGCGCCATGCAGCCAGAAGAGATATCCGTTGCGCGCGGCGCTGGCGAGGGCAACGTCAGGAACCTGACGCCATGCGCCGGTGCCGGACTGCCACGCAGGCCGCGCGTAAATCGTGCTCACGCCACCGCCGCCGGCCCACAAACCCATCCCTGATGGATGAGCACCGCTCTCGTTCCAGGCCGCTTCCGGCACGTAGCCCAGCGCCGAGCCGCCAGAGGCGCCGTTGTCCGGCGCCCAATATGCCGCGTCCTGGTTCGTGAATTCCGTTCCGCCCACGCACAGGCTGTATGGCGAGGAGCATAGCCCGTTCACGGCTTGCCCCAGGGTTGCAACAGACTCCGTGGGATCGTCGCAGCCAGCTGCGCCGCTGTCTCCCGCCGCCACCACCACGCTGATGCCCTCGACTGCGGCCTGCTGCCATAGTGCGTTGTAGACGGCGCTCTCCGCCGAACCGAGGTCGGCTTCGCACTCGGCGTAGCTCACCGCGATCACCGGCGCGAGATTGCGATCGACAGCGTACTCTGCGGAAAGCAGGATGCCATCCGTAGTCTGGGTCGAGGCCGAAACAACAACGTCAATAGAAGCCTGAGGAGCGACAGCTCCGGACCACTCTGCATCGAGTTCCGTTTCTTCAAGGTCGGTTGTGTTGCTCGTTCCAGGATCGGCTCCGTTCACGATCACCTGGGACGTACTGATGGGCAGGCCAAAGCTGCTGCGGAAATCGGCAATGTCCGCCTGCAGCAGATTCGACCGGGCAAGCACGGCAATGGCCGTGCCCGCGCCTTCGATTCCCTGTTGATACAACGGTGCGGCGTCATAAATCGCGGCAACATCGGCGGGAGCCAGGTAGTTGGTCGATCCCGCGGCAAATTCGGCCACCGGCGTGTGCGCGGGCGCGCTGCGCAGATCGTGCAGCCCCGCAATCCCTGCAATGGCTCCGGCGAATTGCGCCGGAAGGGAAGGATCAGCGGCATTGGCAATGTGTGTCTCCCCGAGGACAAGGAACTGCGCCATCTCTGTGTGGAAGGCGGCATTCACCTGTGCCGCGGTGCCGCTGAAGAAGATCATGCGGCCATTCGCGGCGACCTCGTCCACGTGGAATCCCTGAGAGGCCAGCCACGAAGCGATCTGCGCCACCTCCAGCGGCGATGCGCCGAACTGCGCCGCGTACTGCGCGGGCGTGAGCCAGTGGTGGTACAGCGGTGAATTGGGGTCCTGCTGCGCGGCCGCCAGGGAGTCCAGCGCCTGGCTGTCTGTCGGCTGCAACAGCAGGACCATGCGGTCTATGGAAAACTGCGGCGAGACGTCGCCGATCTGCCGCTCCGGGACCGCAAACGCCGGATGGTTGCCGCGCAAAATGACCAACTGTGGTGCGGCCTGCTCCGGAACCAATTGCGAAGTGCGTGGTTGCGCAGTCGGAAAATCTGGACGGCCGCAGCCGATTGCGGCCGAAAGGCCGAGAAGCAGTCCGCAAATGGCACGCCAGGGAGCGCTCACGGAGCGTTCATCGGAGAAAAATTAGAAAAATCTAAGAAGCCGCCTGACCGTCTCAGCGCAGGACATGAACCTCACGTCGTCCTGCCGCCTGATTCCGCTCCGTTACGATAGAAGCATCCCTGTTTCCCGGAGCATCGCTTGCAGGAAATTGCCACCGAACGCGTGATTTCCCCCGCCCGCAACATCCAGGGCAGCCTTCGTCTGCCCGGCGACAAGAGCATCTCCCACCGTTACGCTTTGCTCGCCGGACTCGCCGAAGGCGTGACGCGGCTGACGAATTTTTCCACTGGCGCCGACTGCGCTTCGAGCCTCGGCTGCGTATCCGGGCTGGGTGCGCGCGTGGAGCACAAAGAGGACGGCGTGATAGAGATCACGGGAACCGGCGGGCATTTCCGGCCCTCCACCGAGCCGCTCGATTGCGGCAACTCCGGCTCGACGATGCGCATGTTGTCGGGACTGCTGGCCGCGCAGACAGGGCGCTTTACGCTGGTCGGCGATGCCTCGCTGAGCCGGCGGCCCATGGAACGCATCCGCAAACCGCTGGAGCAGATGGGCGCGCGGCTGGAGCTGACCGAGGGGCATGCGCCGGTCCGGATCGACGGCGCGCCGCTCAAAGGCATCGACTATGCCACGCCGATTCCCAGCGCGCAGGTAAAGACGGCGGTGCTGTTTGCGGGAATGCAGGCTCAGGGAACAACCACGGTGCATGAAGCTGTGCGCACGCGCGACCATGGCGAGCTGGCGCTGCGAGCCTTCAGCGCAACGCTGGAGCGCTCGCGGGACGCCGTGTCCATCGCCGGCGGGCAGGAGCTGCGCGGGATCGAAGCCGCCGTGCCGGGAGACATTTCTTCCGCCGCGTTCTTCCTGTGCGCGGCGGTGCTCTTTCCGGACTCGAATCTGATCTTCGACGCGCTGGGACTGAATCCCACGCGCGCCACGCTGCTCGACGTGCTGACGGCGCTGGGCGGGCACATTGGCGTGCTGAATCTCGAAGAGAAGCACGGCGAGCTGGTGGGCACGGTGCAGGTCAACGCGCCGCCGCAGGGTCTGAGCGGCACAACGATTTCCGGCGCGCTGGCGGCGCAGTTGATCGATGAGCTCCCGGTGCTGGCCGCGATCGGGCCGTACACCCAGAGCGGCATCCGCATCCGCGACGCGAAGGAGCTGCGGGTGAAGGAGTCCGACCGCATCGCGCTGGTGGCGGCGAACCTGCGCGCGATGGGCGCCGAGGTCGAGGAATTCGAGGACGGGCTGGACGTGCCCGGTGGACAAACGCTGCACGGCGCGACCATCGATTCCGGCGGCGATCACCGGATCGCGATGGCGTTTGCAGTGGCGGCGCTGCGCGCCAAAGGCGAGACGCTGATCCGCGGCGCGGAAGCGGCGGCGATTTCTTTCCCGGAATTTTTCGACCTGCTGGAGAGCGTGGCGGAGCGATAAGCAAACGAGCGAGTTAGCAAGTCAGCAGGTTAGCAAGTCAGCGGGTACATCGCCGTACTTCGCTGGCTCGCCAACTCGCTAACCTGCTGACTTGCTGCTTCTCCTTACTTCACCGCCGCCAAAATGTCGTCCAGCCGATCCGGCGTGTTCGGGATGCGCTCAAGGTGTGGATAGCGCAGTCCGCCATGGTAATCGATATTGACATCCACCACCTTGTCCTCCTCCTTCACGACGAAGTGGATCGGCGCCGTGTCTTTTTCCGCCTGCAGGATGGCATCCTTGATCGGATCGTCCGATTGTCCCGGCGCGCCGATCGCATTGCCGTTCACGGCCAGGATCGTCATGCCGGGCGTCAGGCCGGCCTTGAAAGCGGGGCTGCCCCACTGCATGCCGGCGATCGCGCCATCACGCGTCACGCTGAAGCCGAGAGACGTCGCGTAGCTGGTGCCGAAGCGGCGGAATCCGCCCATCTTCTCCCATGAGGGCTGGTTGTCGTCGTAGACGAGTTTGTAGCCGCCCTGCGTGAATCCGCCAAGCGGCGCCTGCGGATGCAGTTGATAGACGCGGTGGCGGAGGAACATGGCCCAGTCATACGGCTGAACTTTGTTGAGCGCCTGCACGATATCGTTGAAGTCGTAAGTGACCGTAACGAAACTGCCGTTGTTGATCCCGTAGAATTCCTTCGCGAAATCGTCGAGGGACTTCTTCCCGCCGCTCAGCTCGCGGATCTTCGTGTCGGCGTCGAGCCAGATGAGCGCGCCTTCCATGTAATAGTCTTCGCTGCGCGACCAGCTCACCCAGCTCACCGGCCGGCGCTCGGAAAGGATCTCCTCGTTCGTGGTATCGACCAGCGGGCGCCAGTCGCGGCCGGGGCTGTCTTCAAAATTGGCGGCAATGGCTGCGAAGACATCGCGCGTCTGTTCGGGCGTTCTCATGCCGGCGCGCGCGGCGAGCACTTCGCCCCAGTACTGCGTGAGGCCTTCGTACACCCAGAGCAGGTTGTCCTGCATAGGCACGTTGAAGTTGGGTGTCCACAGATCGTTGGGGCGGCGGAACTTGCCGTTCCAGGAGTGAGTGTATTCGTGGGACAGCAGGTCGCGTTCGAAGACGCCGGAATTCCAGTCCGTAAAGTAGTTGTCGCGCGTCCCGTCCTGGCTGGACTGATGATGCTCGAGTCCCTCCCCGCTGAGGGTGTTGCTCAGGAAAAAGAGAAAGTCGTAGTGATTGTAGTGATGGGAGGCGAATAGCTTTTGCGCCTGCACGGCAAGGTTTTTGTGGGCCTGCAACTCTTCGGGCGTGATCTCCAGCGACTTCGGGGTGTCGCCGAAAACATCCAGATAAACCTGATTCTCCGGGCCGGTGGAAAGGTCGACACGGCGGAAGTATTCGCCCGTGCCAAGCGGCGAGTCGACGAGCGTGTTCAGCGTCGTCTCCCTGAAGTGAACCGTACTGCCATCCTGCGACGCCGTCTCCAGCGCGGTGGCGTATTTCCAGCCGTCTGGCAGAATCGCATTCGGCGTGATGTGAATGTCGCGCGAGAAGTGCCCCGCGGGATAGAGAACGACGGTATTCCAGGAAAGGTCGGTCATGACGTTCGACATCTGGACCGAGCCGTCCTGCGGGCGTATGGCGGAGAGGTAGTCGAACTTCACGTCCAGCGAAGTCACGCCGTCGGGCACATCGACGTGGAAGGCGCACATGTTTACGCGATCGCGCACCCAGGGAATGGTCTGGCCGTTGCCGGTAATGAAGAGGCCGGCGAGATCCTGAATGGGGCCTTCCGGCGCGTGCTCGCCGGGAATCCACTGCGGGTAGAGCAGGGTCAGCTTGCCGGCTCGGACCAGAATCATCTCGTCCACGGTAACCACGCGGTCCGTGGTGTTGGTAAGGTTCACCGTGAGATCGATCGCTCCGGCATATGGGGTATCGGCGGGCGCGACGATCGGCGGCGGCAAAGGCGCCGGCTCAGGACCGGCGGAGGCCTGGGCTCCAGCGTAGCTGGTGAAGGCGAGGGCGAACGCCGCGGCTGTGGCGGCAGAAGACAGGCAGAACCGGCGCATCGTTTCTGGACTCCGATCAGGGATTGCAGACCCGAAGCAGGAATTCTACAGGAGCGGATTGGCGCTTTGCAGGATTGTGGCAGGTGCGCCGGGATTTCTGCGGGTCAGCACCGGGGCGCGTCGAGCCGTTGGACTGTACCGCTTTTCAGGACGGTTCCCTGCGCGCTTTCTCTCGCTCGAAGAATCGCTCCATGAACTTCGTGTCGAAGGAGCCGCGGCGGAATTCCTCGTCCCGAAAAATGCGCTGATGGAGCGGAATCGTGGTGTGAATGCCCTCCACGATGAACATCTCCAGCGCGCGCTGCATGCGGTTCATGGCCTCTTCCCGCGAGACCCCATGGATGATGAGCTTGGCAATGAGCGAATCGTAGTATGGCGGGACCACGCCCTCCGCATACTGTGCCGTATCCACGCGCACCCCGTAGCCCCCGGGAACGTTGAACGCGGTGATTCTGCCGGCCGACGGAGTGAACTTTTCCGGATGCTCCGCGTTGATGCGGCACTCGATCGCGTGGCCGCGGATGTTCACGACTTCCGGAACGAGGCTGGAGAGTTTCTCGCCCATCGCGATTCTCAACTGTGCCTTCACGAGGTCGATGCCGGTGACCATCTCTGTCACCGGATGCTCCACCTGGATGCGCGTGTTCATCTCGATGAAGTAGAGCTTGCCGTCCTCGTCCATCAGGAACTCAACCGTCCCGGCGTTCTGGTAACCGACGGCTTCCAGCGACCGCTTCAGCGTCTTCGCCATCTCCTCGCGCAGCTTCGGCGTGACCTGCAGCGAAGGTGCTTCCTCGATGAGCTTCTGGTGGCGGCGCTGGATCGAGCATTCGCGCTCGCCGAGGGACATCGCTGTGCCTTGCTCGTCGGCCAGAATCTGAAACTCGATATGGCGCGGCCGCTCGATGAACTTTTCCATGTAGAGGTCGCCGTTGCCGAAGGCATTCGCCGCTTCGGTCTGCGCCGCCTGGAAAAGCCCGGGAAGATCTTCGGCGGAACGCACCACGCGCATCCCGCGCCCCCCGCCTCCCGCGGAAGCCTTGAGAATCACGGGGTACCCGACCGTCTGCGCCCACTCGAGCGCCTCGCCTTCGGTCTGGATGACGCCTTCCGATCCGGGCAGGATGGGCACTTTCGCCCGTTTCATGGCCTGACGGGCCTTTTCCTTTTCGCCCATCAGGCGGGTCACTTCCGGCGGCGGGCCGATAAACTTGATGTTCGAGGCGCGGCAGACTTCGGCGAAATTGGCATTTTCGCTCAGCAGGCCGTAGCCCGGATGGATCGCGTCGACGTCAGCGATCTCCGCGGCGCTGATCACCGCCGGGACATTCAGATAGCTCTCCGCCGAGCGCGGCGGACCGATGCAGATGGCCTCGTCCGCAAAGCGAACGTGCAGCGAATGGCGGTCGGCCTCGCTGTAAATGGCCACCGTGCGGATGCCCATTTCCTTGCAGGCGCAGATGACGCGCAGGGCGATTTCGCCGCGATTGGCGATGAGGACTTTTCGCATAATCAGGAAATTCGCAGCGCAAAGAGCGACTGGCCGTACTCGACGGGCTGGCCGTTCTGCACGAGCCGCTTCACGATTTCGCCGGCGGCATCGCTCTCGATCTCGTTCATCAGCTTCATGGCTTCGACAATGCAGAGCACCTGGCCCGCATCGACGTGGTCGCCGATTTTGACGAAAGCCGGCGAGCCGGGCGACGGCGATTCGTAGAAGGTGCCGACGATCGGCGATTTCACCACGTGCAGCAAAGCCTCGTCGCTGGTCTCCGCTGGCGCGGGCGGAGCCGTCGCGCCCGCATGGACGGCGGGAATCGCCCCGGAAACCGCGGCTGCGGCTGGTTGCGAAGCCAGCAGATGCGCCAGCCCGCTCAGGTCCGCTCCGCCTTCTGGAACGAACTTGATGCGGACCTTGAGCTCGCCACGCTCCAGCTCGAACTCGCCGATCCTGTTCTCCTTCAGGAACTCAATGAGTTCCTTCAGTTCTTTGGTGTCTTCTGCCTTCATCGTTTCGCTCGTGCGCGGCCCTCGCCGGAGTGAATCTCGATCCAGTCCTTTGTCACCGGCGTCAGAACCCGATGCCCCGTCGCGGTGACCGCGACCATATCCTCGATGCGAATGCCGAATCTTCCCGGCAAATAAACGCCGGGCTCGATCGTAATCGTCATGCCCGGCTCTAACTTCATCTCCTGCCTGGCCGCAATGCGCGGGGACTCATGAATCTCCAGCCCCACGCCGTGGCCGGTGGAATGCGTGAAATACCGCGCCCACCCCGTCCGCCGCAGGACGGAGCGTGCCGCTTCGTCCACCTCGCCGCAGGTCGCGCCCGGCTTTACCGCATTCACCGCAGCCTGCTGCGCTTCCAGCACCGCATCGTACGCGGCGCGCTCCTCCCGGCTCGCCCGTCCCATGTGGACCGTGCGCGTCATGTCGGAGCAATAACCCTTGAGGATAACACCGAAGTCCAGTGTTACGAAGCCGTTGCGCGGCAGGCGGGCCGTCGTGGCGCGGCCGTGCGGCAGGGCCGAACGCGGGCCTGCGGCGACGATGGTCTCAAACGACATGCCCTCCGCGCCCAGTGAGCGCGCCCGGTATTCGAGTTCAGCCGCCAGGGCAGTTTCTGTATGGCCGCTCTGCATGTGCGGGACGATTTCCTCGAAGAGCCGGCACCCCAGCTTCGCAGCCCCTTCCATCGCCGCCAGCTCGCCAGCGTCCTTCACCATCCGCAGATCGGAGACCATCGGCGCCTGCAGCGGCTCGAAGAAACTCCGGCGCACCTTTGCCTTCACGACCGAGCGCATCAGCCCCAGATCGGCCACCGTGGTATGGGCCGGATCGAAGGCCGCATGTCTTACCCGCTCGGCCAGGAGCGCACAGGCTTCCTTCAGCGCCGAACGTTTCGCAATGACCACCCGCGCACCGCGCGTTTCTTCTCGCGCCTGCGCCGTGTAGCGGCCGTCGGTGAACAGCACGGCCTGCCGCTCCGTGACCGCGAGTGCCGCGTTTGAACCGCTGAATCCACACAGCCAGCGCACATCGGGCAGATGGGTGACCAGCAGCGCTTCCACGCCTTCGTTCGCCATCGCGTGCCGCAACCGAACCCAACGCCGCGCTGAATCATCTCCGGTCCGCCGCATCACGATTGATAGTACCGTCTGGCAGCGCGTGCCCGCCATCCGATGCCGTGCGAAGGGTCTCGTTCGGAGGTATACTTCGGCTCGCAACACAGCGAGGCACGCTATGTTCCGCAGAATTCGCAGTAATGATCCGATCCGCATTGCGGCATGTGCTGCATTGCTCCTTCTGCCTCTGGGTCTGGGAGCCCAGGCTGCCGCTCCCGGCATTCTGGACGCCGCGCAGGCCGGCAAGCTGCTTCCGGCTTCGGTCTATTTCGCCGACCAGTCGGCCCCAACCCAGCTGCGCAACTCAGCGGGCGTTCGCTTCGCCGATGGGCAGTTGACGCTTGCCGTTTTGGTCGATAGCTCCGGATACTCCGGCGCCGTCGCGCAGAAGTACCAGGGCTATCTGCTCACAGGAGTAGCGCTCGATTTTGGTGGTCATCGTCTGCCGGCAGGCGCTTACGGCATGGGAGTGGTCCATGGCCAGCTCTACATCATGGATATCGGGAATCATGATCTGCTCCATACCGTGGCCATACGTGACGCAAAGATGCATCGCCCGATGCCGCTGCAAATTCTCTCCGGCGCGACACCCGGTGCGTACCGACTGTGCTTTGGCCGCGAATGCGTCCAGTTCCGGCGGGCTCGGTAAGCGACGGCGCCACATATCTGAGGAAGACGGGGGCAGCCGTGTCGAAGGGGCACCGATTCTTTGGCGGAAACGGGCTTCGGCCCTGTGCTTTGTATCAGGGCACAGCTTCACAGCTTGCGGAAAAACCCGATCCTTTGAAGGGGCACGGCTTCAAACCGGGGTCTCCAACGCGTTTGCGCGTTGGGGTGGTAGCCGTGCCGTAAAGCGGCCCTTGGTCCTGCGGCAAAAGTCATCTTCTGCCGGGCGGCATACCGCTGAGACAATTCGGCCCGCAGCTCATCTAACTTTCAGGCAAATTTGTATGAGCGCCGGCTTTTGCCCGGAGCTGTGAGACCATCTCCGACGATTTTGGGCTTTTGCTTCGCAGGAAGGACGAAAGTTATGAAGATTCGATCGAAATCCCTGGCCTTTACCGTCGCTGCGCTGTTGGCAGCCGCACCATTCGCCTTGGCGCAGAACGAAGGACAGGGTCAGGGCAGGGCTACGGTGACCGTTCTGCCCAGCGACAGCAACGTCGTCGTGGCCGGCGTGCCGGAGAATGCCGTCCATGTGCAGGTGGACGGCCGCAACGCTTCGATCGCGCACTGGCAGTCGATGAACGGGTCCAGCGCTCCGGTGGAGCTGGTGCTGATGATCGACGACGGCGCGCGCGCCAGCCTCGGCCGCGAGCTGGGCGATATCCGGCATTTCCTTGAGGTGCTGCCGCCCAACGTGCAGGTGACCGTGGCCTGGATGGAGTACGGACGCGCCGCCCTGGCCGGTCCGCTCACCGCCGACCACCAGAAAGCCGCCACG
The DNA here is from genome assembly GCA_030037475.1 of Acidobacteriaceae bacterium. Lineage (GTDB taxonomy): Bacteria > Acidobacteriota > Terriglobia > Terriglobales > Acidobacteriaceae > Palsa-343. The sequence continues at coordinate 13,628 of JASHRH010000224.1, read as the reverse complement.
GAGTTGCACCTGCCGGTGGGTGCGCCGGGGATGAACGCCAGTCCTTATTTCTGCCTCTCCGACCTGGCGAAGCACTGGCCGTCGAACGACGCCTCGGCGCGCCGCGAAGTCATCATGATTACCGATGGCGTGGACTATTACGATCCGCGCTACGACCCGGAGGATCCGTACCTTCAGGCCGCGATCCGGGACTCTGTTCGGGCCAATCTGGTGGTCTACTCCATCTATTGGAAAAACACGGGCCGCATGGCCCGGAGCTGGTATGAAACGAATGCGGGGCAAAGTCTCCTGTCGGAGGTGGCACAGGCCACGGGCGGCTATTCCTACTGGATCGGCTACGGCAATCCGGTTTCGCTCACGCCCTGGTTCGACGACTTCAGCGAGCGCCTGAAGAATCAATACGAGCTTGGTTTCCTTGCGCCGCTGCACGGTAAAGCGCAGGTGGAATCGCTGAAGGTGAAAATCGCCGCACGCGGCGTGAAGACAACGGCCCCGCAGAAGACGTACGTTGTTCCCGCGGGCGCAAATCCCAAGTAGCCCGAAACCAGCCAGAAAGCGCCGCGCTCAGCGGCAGGCTTTGAATCGGCTTTAACGCCCGGCGACCATCTGGCTGGCCGGCAGCTGCTCCACGTCGTCCGATTCCGTTCCGTCGTTCAGCCCGCCGTACCGCCGCTCCCGCCGCTGGTAATCCTCGATCGCCTCGAGCATGTGGATGCCGCGGAAGTCTGGCCATAGCCGATCGGTGACGTAAATCTCGGTGTAGGCGATCTGCCACAAAAGAAAATTCGAGATGCGCATCTCGCCCGAGGTGCGGATCAGCAGATCCGGGTCGGGCATGTGCGCGGTGTAGAGATGCCTGTGGATCTCCGCCTCGTCGATCTGGTCGAGTCGCAAACCTTTGTGCTGCACTTCCAGCGTCAACGCGCGAAAAGCGTCCACCAGCTCCGACCGCGCGCCGTAATTCAGCGCCAGCGTCAGCGTAGTCCCGGTATTCTTTCGGGTGGCTTCGGCGGCCCAGCGCATCCGCTCGCACACTTCCTCAGGAAGATCGTCGGTCCGGCCGATGTACCGAATGCGCACGTTGTTGTCGTTCATCCGCTGCACGTTGTTGGTCAGGTAGGTCCTGAGCAGACGCATCAGGAAGTTCACTTCCGTGCGCGGCCGGCGTAGATTGTTCTCGAGCGAAAAAGCATACAGTGTGAGCCACGGCAGACCGATGCGCGAGGCGGTTTCCACGACATACTGCACAGCTTCAGCGCCCTGCTGGTGGCCGAGAAAGCGCTTCAGGCTGCGCCGCCCCGCCCAGCGGCCGTTGCCGTCCATGATGATGGCCACATGCTGCGGGAGCCGCTCCAGATCGAGGCGGCGATAGACGGCAGCCTCATCGGCGGGCAGCTCGTGAACTCGGCTGGAATTCAGTGACAATGCTTCCTTTCGGAGCGCCCCCGGGCCGGGCGAGGGGCAACGGCTCTGCAATCCCCCGCGCAACGCGCTGCACGGATTCCGAGCGCCCTCGCCGGGGGAACGGAAAATGCGCTTTCCCTGCCCGATTATACAAGCCCGCACGACAGGGCTTCGCGCTCCGGAACGCACCCTGTGCGGAAAGAAATGTTGCCTTCGCTCCGGCTACGCCGGCCGTCGCCGCACGCAGGCCAGCTCCCGCACCTGATTCAGAAACATCGAGCGCTGAAAGGCATCCAGACGGCCTGCCAGTGCGGCGATCTCCGCCAGGAACGGATCCGCCAGCACCGCGGCGGTCTCGCGCGCGCGACGGCTTTGCCCATCCCGCAGCAGATCGCAGACACCCACCTCCAGCGCTGTGGCCAGCCGCTCCAGCGAGGAAAGCGTGGGCATCGCCTTGCCATTCTCGATTTTCGAAATGTAGGTGCGCGGCACCTGCATCCGGCCCGCGAGCTGCCGCTGGCTCAGATTGCGCTCGCGGCGGGTTTCCCGCACGGCGCGTGCCACGTCAATGCCGTCCTGCTGCTCGGCGGCTTCCGCGTCCGCGGCGACCAGCTGCGGCGCCAGCGGTTCGGGTTCTTCCATTTCGAGGGGTTTGTGGCAACGCCTGCACAGTGAATTCGACGTGCGGAATTGCACCAGACTACAGTAGTCGCAACGCAGTACCTCGCGGGCCTCAACGGTTGCTAAGGTAGTTGCCATAAATTGTGCGGAACGCCAGAGCCTGGGTCCCGGGGATTGCCAGCGCCGCGATGGTCGCCGCGCTGCTCTCAACCCTGCGAATACATTGCAGGGAGGTATTCTTTTTGTCAAGTAAAAATTGCGAGAGTTCCCCGAAGATTACCGAAGAAACCCCAGGAAAACAGAAAAGGAGGGTAGTGCCTCAGCTTGAAGGGTACGGGCTTCAGCCCGTACGTTAAATGCCCCAGAATAAAACCGGGCTTTAGCCTCTGAGGGATGCTTTTCTTCCAAACTGAGACACCACCAAAGGAGCAACGACCCGATGACTGCTTTTTCCCGCGAACGCGCCTGGACTCTTCTGAACGAGCACACGCAGTCGCCGAACTTGATCAAGCACGCGCTCGCTGTGGAAACGTGCGTACGTGCGTACGGAGAGCGAGCAGCCGATGCTCGCGGGATCAGCGGCGAAGATCGCGATGCGCTGCTCGAGATGTATTCCATGACCGCGCTGCTCCACGACTTCGATTATGAGAAGCATCCGACGATGGAGGAGCATCCATTCGTCGGCGTGAAGATTCTGGAGGAGCAGGGCTGGCCGGAGGAGATCCGCACCGCCATCCTCGGCCATGCGGAATACTCCGGCGTGCCGCGCCAATCCCACCTGGCGAAGGCGCTCTTCGCCTGCGACGAGCTGGCCGGTTTCCTGACCGCGTGCTCGCTGGTGAAGCCAACGAAGTCCATCCATGACGTTGAGGTTGCCGGTGTGAAGAAGAAGATGAAGGACAAGGCCTTCGCCCGCGGCGTGAATCGCGACGACATCGCCACCGGCGCGGCGGAGCTGGGCGTTCCGCTCGACGACCACATCGGGTTTTGCCTGGCGGCGATGCAGGGAAACGCCGAAGCGCTGGGGCTGCAGGGCACACCTCCTGTCTGAGTCGCTGGTGTCTGACCGCTCTGTGCTCTGAGCTCTGTGCTCTGTTACAGTGACATCGCGGTGCTGACCCTCTCCACCCTGAACGACGTCTTTTTCGCGCTGGCCTCGAGCGGCCGCGCGCGCGCCATGCTTTTTGAGGATGCGTCGGGCGCGTGGCAGCCGATCTCGTCGGCGCAGGCGTACCAGCGGACTCGAGCCGTCGCCGCGGCCCTGCGCGCGTGGGACATCGGCAAAGGCGATCGCGTCGCCATCCTCGCCGAGAACCGCTGGGAGTGGGCCATCGCCGACTTCGCCTGCCTCGCTCTCGGCGCGGTCGATGTGCCCATCTATCCCACGCTGCTCGCCGATCAGATCGCGCCGTTGCTCGCCGACTCCGCCTCGCGTGTCATCTTCGTCTCGACCCGCGTGCAGTACGAAAAAATCGCCGCGGTGCGGGGTCGCACCGTTCTCGAGCGCATCGTCATCATGGACGACGAAAACCTTCCCGATGCGGTGACCTTCTCCTCGCTGATTGCCGGAGCCGACGCCCGCGGAACCAATCGCGACCCCGCTTTTGACGCCCCCGCGCGCGCTGTGCAGCCGGACGATCTCGCCACGCTGATCTACACCTCCGGCACGACCGGTGAGCCCAAAGGCGTGCGCCTGACCCACGGCAACATCGCCAGCAACGTGAACTATTCGACGGCGGAGTTCGGTTTCGTCTCCACCGACTCCTGCATTTCGTTCCTGCCGCTCTCCCACATCACCGCACGGCATCTCGATTACGCGCTCTATGCGCAGAGTGTCACCGTCGCCTACTGTCCGGCCTTCGAGAAGCTGCCGCAGACCATGCAGGCCATCCGGCCGACGATTTTCGTCGCCGTCCCGCGCGTCTATGAGAAGGTGCGCCAGGTCGCGGAGCAGAAGGCGTCCGAATCCGCCATCAGGCAGCGGCTGTTCGGCTGGGCAATCGCATCAGGCAAGCCGCACGCGGACGAAGTCGCCGCGGGCCGCGTCCCTTCGTCGCTCCCGTGGAAGCTGTCCGACCGCATCGTCTACCAGAAGATTCGCGCCGGATTCGGCGGCCGCGTGCGCTACTACCTGGCCGGCGGCGCGCCGCTTGGGCTCGATACGGCGCGCTGGTTCGCCGGCGTGGGCATTCGTATCCTCGAAGGCTACGGACTCACCGAGACCTCGCCGGTGCTGGCCATCAATACGCCGAACGCCAACCGCATGGGCTCGGTCGGGTGCCCCCTGCCCAATGTGGAATGCCGCTTTGCCGAAGACGGCGAGCTGCTGGTGCGCGGGCCGAACGTCTTCTCCGGCTACTGGAAGCAGGAGCGCCCGGCCGACCCAACTGACGCCTCAGCTCCCTTCGACGCCGCGGGCTGGTTCCGAACCGGCGACATCGGCCGCCTCGACGCGGATGGCTTCCTCTGTATCACCGACCGCAAGAAAGAGCTGCTGAAGACCTCAGGCGGCAAGCTGATCGCGCCGCAGCCGATCGAGAACAAGCTGAAGGCCAGCTATCTTGTCGCAAACGCCGCGCTCGTCGGCGACCGGCACAAATTTGCCTCGGCGCTGATTGCGCCGAACTTTGCCGCGCTGGAGCCCTGGGCGCGCGAGCATGGCATCCCGGCGATCGCGCGGCAGGAGTTGACGGATGATCCCAGGGTTCGTGCCGAGTATCAGGCGCTGGTGGATCAGGTGAACGGCACGCTGGCGAACTTCGAGACCATCAAGCGTTTCCGCCTTGTTCCTGACGAGTGGGCGATCGATTCCGGCGAGCTGACGCCCAGCCTCAAGCTGCGGCGCCGCGTGATCGCTCAGAAATACGCGGCGGAGATCGCCGAGTTCTACGCCGACGAGGCGACCGCATCCCGCTGACCCCTTCCTCGTAAAATAGAGCTACCATTTCAGGAGGCCTCTTTGCCCGAAATCCCTCCCTTCCCGCTCACGCTCGACGGCTCCTGCCTGCTGCATCAGATGTTCCGCTTCGACTGGCCGGCCTGGCGCCGCATCGACAGCGCCGGGCGCAGCCGCGCCATCCAGGAATTTGCCAGGCTGCTGACTCCGATGGAAAAGGGATCGGCGCCGGAATCGGCCTCGGCCCCGGACGGGCCTCATCCCAGCCAGAGCGCCCTCTACGCCCAGATTGGCCATAAGGGCGACCTGATGCTCATCCACTTCCGCGACACCATGGAGCAGCTCGCGCAGGTGGAGCGCGATCTGGCGCGCACGGACCTCGGCACCTTTCTCCAGCCGACGCATTCCTATCTGTCCATGGTCGAGCTTGGCCTCTATGAGTCGTCCTCGAAGACGTATCCCGTACTCATAGCCGAGGGCGTTGAGCCGTTCAGCGAGGAATGGGACCGCCGCATCCAGGAGGTTGTCGATCGCTCGGCGAAGGCCATGGCCGTGCGCCTCTATCCTGCCATCCCGGAAACAAAGTACTTATGCTTTTACCCAATGGATAAGCGGCGCGGCGAGCATGTGAACTGGTACACGGCCTCGATGGCCGACCGCGCCCGCATGATGCAGGATCACGGCCTGATCGGCCGCCGTTTTGCCGGGACGGTAAAGCAGATCATCTCCGGCTCCATCGGCCTCGACGACTGGGAGTGGGGCGTGGATCTCTTCGCCGACAATCCCGGCGTCTTCAAGCAGCTCATCTACGAAATGCGCTTCGACGAAGCCAGCGCGCTCTACGGCCTCTTCGGCGCGTTCTATGTCGGCGTGCGCCTGCCCGCGGCGGAGCTCGGCTCCTGGCTCACGGTGGACCAGCAATGAACGGCCATCTCTCGGGACTCAGAAACACGCCGCTGGCGGCTGACTGCTGGCGGCTGGCTGCTCTATGAAAGTCTTCCTCACCGGCGCCACCGGATTCGTCGGCAGCCACGTGGCTCGCGAAGCCGCCGCGCGCGGCGCGGACTTGCGCCTGCTCGTGCGCCGCACGAGCAACCTGACCAATCTGGAGGGGCTGAACGCGGAAACCGTAATCGGCGATCTGCTCGCGACGGAGTCGCTGCGCACGGCTCTGCGCGGTTGTCACGCGGTTCTGCATGTCGCGGCGGATTACCGGCTGTGGGTGCGCGATCCCGACGCGATGTACCTCTCCAATGTGGAGGGCACGCGCGCCCTGCTGCGCCTGGCCCGCGAGGAGAGCGTGCCGCGCTTCATCTACACCTCGAGCGTGGCCACGATGGGCTTCAGGACTGACGGAACGATCGTGGATGAGTCCACGCCGGTTTCGCTCCGCGACATGGTGGGCCACTACAAGCGCTCGAAATTCATGGCCGAGCAGGTAGCCATCGAGGCCGCGCAGGCTGGCCAGTCCGTGCTGATCCTGAACCCGACCACTCCGATCGGCTCCAGCGACGTCAAACCGACGCCGACTGGCCGCATCGTGGTCGATTTTCTCAACCGCAGGTTCCCTGCCTACATCGACACCGGATTGAATCTCGTGGATGTCCGTGAAGTCGCGCGCACGCATGTGGACGGGCTTAACCCGGATCTCGGACACTCCGGCGAACGCTACATCCTCGGTGGCGAAAACCTCACCCTCAGGCAGATTCTCGACAAGATGTCCGCCATCGCCGGCCTTCCTTCGCCCACCGCGAAGGTTCCCTTCGCCATTGCCGCCGGCTACGCCTTCTTCGAAGAGCTGATCGCGGGTCGCATCCTCGGCAGAGAACCGCGCGCCACGCTGGAAGAAGTGCGCATGGGCCGGAAGAAAATGTTCGCCTCCTCGGCAAAGGCGGAGCGCGAGCTGGGCTTCCGCAATGTGCCGGTGTATCAGGCATTGCGCTCGGCGATTGACTGGTTCTGCGCGCACGGCTACGCACCGGCTCTGCCGCGGGTAACGGTGGCCTGATGATTGGTCCGACGGGTGTCCGGCCGAGCCGTATCGGCATTGTGGCCGCGCTGCCCCGCGAGCTCGCGCCGCTCGTGCGTGGATGGGAGAAGCGCGGAAACCTCTGGCTCGGCCGCATCGGCTCGCACGCAGCCCTCGCCACCTGTGCCGGGATGGGCGCCGCTGCCGCAACTCGCGCCTGCCAGAGGCTGCTCGCCGCGGGACCCCTCGACTTGATCGTCTCGGTTGGCTATGCCGGCTCGCTCTCCTGCGGCCTGCGTCCGCCGCAGGCCTGCGCCATTTGCGAGGTCATGGACGCCGGAACGGGCGAACACTTTGCCGCAAATTCCGACGGCCAGCGGCTCATCACGCTGGATCGCGTGGCAGGTCCCGAAGAAAAACGTCGGCTTGCCGAGCAGCATCGCGCCGTCCTCGTCGACATGGAAGCCGCCGCCGTGGCGCGTTTTGCCCGCGACCATGGGCTGCGCTTCCTCTGCTTCAAAGCGGTTTCCGACGGCCCCAGCGACAAGCTGCCGGATTTCGCCCGCTTCACCGATTCCGACGGCCGGTTGCGGCTCTCGGCGCTCGCTGTCTGGGTTGCAACGCATCCCCGGTATTGGAGCGCCTTTTGGCGGCTCGGGCGCAACAGTCGGCGCGCCGCCGCGGAGCTGGCGATTTTAGTCTCGCGTTCTCTCTCGGGTTCGCAGTAGATTAGACCTTCGGAGCATTCATGGCCACGGTAATCAGCAACGACCTCCGGGAGCAGGCCCTCGGACCGATCCCCGCTACGATGCGCGCCGCAGTGTACCGCGGCATCAACGACGTGCGCGTCGAAACGGTCCGGGTGCCGAAAATCGGCGCCGGCGAGGTGCTGATCCGCGTGGCCTGTTGCGGCGTTTGCGGCACGGACCTCAAGAAAATCCATACCGGCTCGCACTCTGCCCCGCGTATCTTCGGCCATGAGATTGCCGGCGCCATCGCCGCCGTCGGCGATGGCGTTCGCGGATTCCGCGTCGGCGACCGGGTGATCACGTATCACCATGCGCCTTGCGGGCATTGTTACTACTGCCGGAAGAAGACCTTCGCCCAGTGCGAACTCTACAAGCGCGTCGGCTGCACGGCAGGATTTGAGCCTTCCGGCGGCGGATTCGCCGAATACGTGCGCGTGATGGACTGGATCGTCCGCCAGGCACTCATCAAAATCCCTGATGGCATCCCCTTCGAACAGGCCGCCTTTTTAGAGCCGGTCAACACGGTGCTGAAAGGCGTGCTCCGCCTCGACCTCGCCGCGGATGAAACCGTCCTCGTCATCGGCCAGGGCCCAATCGGTATCCTGCTGGCCACGCTCTCGGCCCGCACCGGCGCCAGGGTGCTCACCTCCGACCTCTACCCCGAGCGCCACGCCATCGCCTCTGCCTACGGCCTGCATCATCCAGTCGACGCCGGCAAAGAAGACGTGATCGCCGCCGCCAAAGCGGCCAGCGAAGGCCGTGGAGCCGACGCGGTGATCCTCGCCGTCGGAGGCACGGCGCTCATTCGCACCGCCATCGACGCCGCTCGTCCCGGCGGTCGCGTGCTCTTCTTCGCTCAGACCCAGCATACGGAAACCCCGTTCGATCCCGCCGTGGTCTGCATGGATGAGAAGACCCTGCTTGGTTCCTACAGTTCCTCCTTTGAGATCGAGCCGGACGTCGAAAACCTGGTTTTCAGCGGCTATCGCGGCGGATTCGACCTCACCCGCCTCATTTCCCACCGCTTCCCGCTGGAAGAGGCAGTCGAGGCGATCCGGGTGGCCTCCACGCCATCTGCCGCCAGCATGAAAATCTTCATTCAGCCATGAACGCCCAATTCTGAGAAAATGAAGGCGATGGCAGCACAGATGACAGCCGCCGTGCTGCACGGCCGCGAAGATTTGCGGATCGAGCAGGTTCCCATGCCCAGGGCCGGCCGGGGGGAGATCGTCGTGCGTGTGCACGCCGCGCTCACCTGCGGCACCGACCTCAAGGTCTATCGCCGCGGTTACCACGCGCGCATGCTCAAGCCGCCTATCCCCTTCGGCCACGAGCTGGCCGGAACCGTGCATGAGGTGGGCCGCGGCGTCACCGCCTTCAGGCCGGGCGACCGCGTCGTTGCGCTCAACTCGGCTCCGTGCGGCGAATGCTACTACTGCCTCCACGATCAGGAAAACCTCTGCGATAACCTGCTGTTCAACAACGGAGCGTACGCCCAGTACCTGCTGATTCCCGCGCGGATCGTCGAGAAGAACACGCTCCTGATTCCGAAGTTAGTTCCTTTCGAACATGCGGCGCTGACGGAGGCGCTGGCCTGTGTGGTCCGCGGGCTCGATGAGTGCCAGCCGCGCTCTGGAGACACGATCGCGGTAATCGGCGCCGGGCCGATCGGCCTCATGTTTATGCGCGTCGCCCAGTTGGCCGGTCTGAAGGTGATTGCCGTGGTCAAGCGCGACGAGCAGGTCGCCGCCGCGCGCCAGTTCGGCGCCTCCAGGGTAGTGCAGATCGCCGAAGCGAAGGACCCCATCGCCGCCGTGCGCGTGCTCACGCCCGGCCGTCGCGGTGTCGACATCGCCGTGGAAGCTGTCGCGACCCCGCTGGCCTGGCAATGGGCGGTCGAGATGGTCCGCAAAGGCGGCACCGTGAACTTCTTTGGCGGATGCGCGGAAGGAACCAAAGTGGAGCTGGACACGAACCGGCTTCACTACAACAACATCACGCTGCGCTCCAGCTTCCATCACACGCCTGCGGCCGCGCGCAAAGCCTTCGACCTGATCGTCAGCGGCCGCTTCCCCTGCAAGGACACGATCACCAGCCGCGCCCCTCTCGCCGAGCTGGAGCGGGTCTTTCGTCGCCTGATGAACCGCGCTGGTGACATCAAGACGGCTATCATTCCTTAAAGACCCCCGGCGATGATGGTCGAACCCGCACAGCACGACCTGCTCGAACGCGGCTGGCGAGCGCTGCCCGCTGAATACCGCATTCCCGCGCAGGCTCCCACGCTCGACGAAGCCCGCGCCTGGTGCCGCCGGCTGGCCGAATCGCATTACGAAAATTTTCACGTCGCCACATGGTTCCTGCCGAAGCGTCTGCGTCCGCACTTCCACGCCATCTACGCTTATTGCCGCGTGTCGGACGACTTGGGAGACGAAGTCGGCGACCCCGCGGCAGCATTGGCTCTGCTTGACCTGTGGGGCGCGGAACTCGATGCCTGCTACCGCGGCGAAGCGCGGCACCCTGTCTTTGTCGCACTCGCGGAGACCGTCCGCGCCTGCGACATTCCCAAAGAACCCTTCGCGGATCTGCTGGTCGCTTTCCGTCAGGATCAGACTGTCACGCGCTTTCGGACCATGACCGATGTGCTTGGCTACTGCCGGTACTCGGCGAATCCCGTAGGTCGCATCGTGCTCTACGTCTGCGGCTATCGCGACGGCGAACGCTTCGCGTTGTCCGACGAGACCTGCTCCGCGCTCCAGTTGGCGAACTTCTGGCAGGATGTGCGCGTGGACTATGCCAAAGGGGGCATGTATCTGCCGCTCGAAGACATGGAGCGCTTCGGCGTCAGCGAGGCCGACATCGCGCAGCGTCGCTGTGCCCCTCAGTTTCGCGAGCTGATGCGCTGCGAGGTGGATTACGCGCGCCGCATGTTCCATCGCGGGCTGCCGCTCATCGGCAAAGTGGACCGCGAGCTGGCCATCGATCTCGATCTCTTTTCCCGTGGCGGGCTGGAGATTCTGCACGCGATCGAGAGGCGCAATTACGACGTGCTCAGCGCCCGCCCCTCCATCTCGAAGCCCCGCAAGGCCGCCCTGCTGCTGCGCGCTCTCGCCGGGCGCCTGTTTGCGGAGCGCGCCGCTTGAGTCCATCCGCGTCCGACTTGTCCGCCGCGTACCGCGTCTGCGCGCGGATCGCCCGCCGCGAGGCGAAGAATTTCTACTTCGCTTTCCTGGCCCTCCCCAAACCCAAACGCGACTCCATTTGCGCGGTCTATGCTTTCATGCGCCACGCTGACGATTTGTCCGACGATGAAACCCGCACGCGCGAGCAGCGCCGCGCCGACCTCGATGCGTGGCTTGCATCCTGGCGCCACGCTGCCGCCGGTCAGCCGACCTTCGATCCTGTCTTTGTCGCGCTGTCCGACGCGCGCCGCCGTTTCAACATCCCGCTGGAACTGCTGGACCATCTCGTCCACGGCACGGCGATGGATCTGGGTGCGCCCGCCGCCGGCGCGTATGACACGTACGCCACCTTCGACCATCTGCGCCGCTATTGTTATTACGTCGCGTCAGTCGTTGGCCTGGTCTGCATCCGCATCTTCGGCTACTCCGACCCGTGCGCTGAAACTCTGGCGGAAGAAACCGGCCTCGCCTTCCAGCTCACGAACATTCTCCGCGATGTGCGCGAAGACGCCACGCGCGGTCGGATCTATCTGCCTCTGGATGAACTCGAGCAGCATGGTGTGCACATCGAGGAGTTAGCCGCGCTGCGCTCCGGCGACCAGCTGACCTCAGGCCAGCGCGCGCTGCTCGCTTCGATCGCGCGGCGTGCCGAGCATTACTACCAGTCCGGCCGGAAGCTTCTGTCGCTCATCGCGCCTGACGCGCGTCCCGCGCTCTGGGTGCTGGTGACCATCTATCACGATCTGCTGCTCCGCATCGAGCAGCGCAACTTCGACGTATTCTCTGCGCGCGTGACCGTCCCTGTGTCCGTACGCGTTGGCATCCTCCTGCGCGGGCTCCTTCAGGTCCTGCGCAATCGAGTGCTGGGGCGAGCCTGACCATGCCCGGCGCGATCCCCACCATCACCGTAGTCGGCGGCGGCCTCGCCGGTATTGCCGCAGCCTGTGCGCTGGCCGGCTCCGGCTGCCGCGTGCAGTTGCTCGAGCGGCGCCCGTATCCTGGCGGCCGAGCCTCCTCCTATGAGCATCCCGGCACCGGCGAGGTCATCGACAATTGCCAGCACGTGCTCATCGGCCGCTGCACCAGTCTCATCGATCTCTATCGCCGGCTGGGCGTGCTGGACGCGATCCGCTGGTACGACCGCTTCACCTTCCTCGCCCCCGGCGGCCGCCCCAGCGTGATCCAGCCCGGTTTGCTGCCCGCGCCGTTTCACTCTTCCGCATCTTTTCTGCGCGCGCCGGCGTTCTCGCTTGCCGATAAGCTGGCCATCGCCCGCGGCCTCTCGCATTTTCTTCACGGCCTTCCGCCGGATACAGACGAAGACTTCGCCCACTGGCTCGACCGTCATCATCAAACCCGGCGTGCCATCGACCGATTCTGGCGACCCGTGCTCGTCAGCGCGCTGAATGAAGACCTCGACCGCATCTCCGTCCATTACGCTGCCAAAGTTTTCCGCGAATCCTTCCTGCTCTCGCCGCAATCCGGCCGCATGGGTATTCCCTCCGTCCCGCTCAGCGAGCTCTACAACCATGCCATTGGCTATATCCAGGCACGCGGCGGCCAGGTTTGCCTGCGCACCAGCGTTGAGAGCCTGAATCCGACACCGGCCGGCTGGCAAGTCGTCGCCTCCGGCCAGGTTTTTTCCTCAGACGCCGTGGTGCTCGCTCTTCCCTTCGAAGGCATGGCCGCGCTGCTGCCATCGTTGCCGCACAACGCCCACTCTGAGGAATTGGCTACGCACCTCGCCCAGTTCGAGCACTCGCCCATTACCGGCATCCATCTCTGGCTCGACCGCGAGGTGACCGATCTCGACCACGCGGTGCTGCTCGATACGACCATTCAGTGGATGTTCAACAAGTCCCGTCTCCAGCCCACGCATCGCGGCGCGGAAGCCAGCTATCTGGAACTGGTGGTCAGCGCGTCGCGCTCGCTCGTGCCCATGACTCGCCAGCAGATCATCGACCTCGTCCTCCGCGAACTGGCTCAGTTCTTCCCTGCCGCGGCCTCCGCAACTCTGCTGAAAGCCGCCGTCGTGAAGGAAGTCCGCGCCACGTATTCCATCCGGCCTGGACTTGATCTCCTGCGGCCCTCCGCTGCCAGCCCCTGGCCGGGCGTCTTCCTCGCCGGCGACTGGACCGCCAGCGGCTGGCCGGCCACCATGGAAGGCGCAACGCGCAGTGGATATCTGGCCGCCGAAGCGGTCGCCCGAGCCCTCGGTCACGCCCGCGCGTTTTTGCCGCCGGAACTGCCGCCCACCGGCCTGATGCGCTGGTTCCACCACTAACCCTTCTGTTTTCAATGAGCATTCTTCCTGAAAAAGAGTGGCGTCACCCCACCCCGTCCCAGGTTGCTTCCAGCTTGGCCATGAGCAGGAAAATTTCTGCTCATCCCCGGCCAAAATTTGCGATGATGATCTCGCCCGCTCCCGATGCAGCAAACCTGAACGATGGTTCACGGTTCATACCATCAGGAGTTTGGGCCGTGGGAATTCTGAACATGCACGAGCTGCTGGCACACATTTCCGGTTGGAGTAGCTACGCCCTGGCCGGGATCATCATGCTGGGCGTTGTCATCCTGGTCTGCGCCGCCGTCGGCTGCTGCACCTCGTGCGACGAGAAAGACGATCTCTTCCACCGCGAAGTGTACTGACGCTTCCCCTCTGATCTGTCTTGTCATACCAAACCATCGGCCGCTCTTCGCTGCGCCATTTCCTTCAATTGCGCTGTGGTACCGTGGATTTAAGTGTGAGCTCGTAGCTCAGTTGGTAGAGCAACGCCCTTTTAAGGCGTGGGTCCTGGGTTCGAATCCCA